>JAHZKM010000087.1 GCA_022600395.1 Pseudomonadota bacterium
ACCTTAAAAATCGAGACTAAAAAAATGATGAATACTAAGGGCTATATTCAGTCAGAAGGTTTGCGTTTATTCTCGTTAAGAGAAAAATACAATCTGCCAAGATACAAAGCTCATAATGCTATGCAGGATGCCATCTCAACAGCTGAATTATTTTTAGCTCAAGTTAGTCATATGAGTGACTCTTGCTCGATAAAATTAAAAGATTTGATGTCGTAAATAACTTTCTAGAAAATTAGTTTTTAGGTATTATTAATTTTATTTAATGAATTAGTTATTATTATGTATCCAATTATCCAGTCAGACAAAACCCCTTTATGTGATGAGCAAAAATATGAGTCAATGTATAACGACTCGATTAATAATGCCGATGAATTTTGGGCAGCCCAAGCCAAAGAATTTCTACAGTGGGATAAAGACTGGAATGAGGTATCTAATGTAGATTACACGCAAGGAAAGATAGAGTGGTTTAAAGGTGGTGAGTTAAATGTAGCTTACAATTGTATTGATAGGCACCTACCACAAAGAGCCAAGCAAACAGCCATCATCTGGGAAGGCGATGATCCTAATATTAGTCAAAAAGTTACCTACCAGCAACTACATGACGAAGTTGCGAAATTGGCGAATGGTTTAAAGAATTTAGGCGTCAAAAAAGGCGATCGAGTGTGTATTTATATGCCAATGATTTTAGAATCTGCCTACGCTATGCTAGCATGTGCACGTATTGGTGCTATTCATTCTGTTGTTTTTGGTGGATTTTCGCCTGAAGCACTTAAAGATAGAATTCTAGATTCTGAATGCAAGGTAGTTATTACTGCTGATGAAGGCTTGCGTGGCGGACGATCAACTGCACTTAAAGCAAATGTTGATTTGGCTATTGAAGGCTGTGACTGTGTTAGCAAGGTAGTGGTTGTGCAAAATACAAAAGGTACGGTTGAATGGGGCGATAAAGATGTTTGGTATCATGATTTAGTGGCAGATGTGCCTAGTGAATGCCCTTGTGAATCGTTTGATGCGGAAACACCACTGTTTATTCTCTACACTTCCGGTTCAACTGGCAAACCAAAGGGAGTTTTACATACCTCGGGTGGTTATTTGCTCTATGCAGCCATGACACACAAATACGCATTTGACTATCAAGAGGGCGATATTTACTGGTGTACAGCTGACGTTGGTTGGGTAACAGGCCACTCATATATTGTTTATGGGCCATTGGCAAACGGCGGTACAACATTAATGTTTGAAGGTATTCCAAGTTATCCAGATGCGTCACGTTTTTGGCAAGTAGTTGATAAACACCAAGTAAACACATTTTATACAGCACCAACTGCCATTCGTGCACTCATGGGTGCAGGCGATGAATTTGTTGAAAAAACTGATCGTTCTAGTTTGCGTATCTTGGGCACTGTTGGAGAGCCAATTAATCCAGAAGCTTGGGAGTGGTATTACCATACTATTGGACAAGCAAGATGTCCTGTGGTTGATACTTGGTGGCAAACGGAGACAGGTGGTCACATGATCTTACCATTGCCGTATGCGACTGCATTAAAGCCAGGATCGGCCAGCAAACCTTTCTTTGGCATTGAGCCGCAAGTTGTTAATGAGAAGGGTGAGATTCTTGAAGGTGAAGCAGAAGGTATTCTAGTGTTAGCCAGATCATGGCCTGGACAAATGCGCACACTTTACAATAATCACGAGCGCTTCATGGAGGCTTACTTCTCAACTTTCCCAGGTAAGTATTTTGCAGGTGATGGTGTGAAGCGTGATGCAGATGGCTACTATTGGATTACTGGACGAGTTGATGACGTTTTAAATATCTCGGGTCATCGTTTGGGTACGGCTGAAATTGAATCAGCACTAGTTTTGCATGAGAGTGTTTCAGAGGCTGCAGTTGTGGGCTATCCACACGAAATTAAAGGCCAAGGTATTTATGCTTATGTTTCAATTATGAGTGGTGTTGAAGCAACTGATACGTTAAAAACAGAATTAGTTAAGCTGGTTCGTCAAGAAATTGGACCGATTGCAACTGTGGACAAAATTCAATTTGCACCAGGATTGCCAAAAACACGTAGTGGTAAGATTATGCGTCGAATCTTAAGAAAAATCGCAGAGAATGATTTTGACAATCTAGGTGATACGTCTACTTTGGCAGAGCCAGAAGTGGTCACAGATCTTATTAATAATAGAGTGGTTTAAAATTCCAACTACTGGGCTTGAAGTTTTTTCAAGCCTTTTTCAATTTTATCTTTTAAGCTAACCTCACATTGACTATGATAGTTTTTTTGCATAGCCTTGTCTAACGAGATAGCCTTACCAAATACTTTGTTTTCAAGTTCAATAGTATTCTTGATATTGGCGCAATAGTTATCAATTTCTTCGGTTGTGTATGAGACCAATGTGGCTACACCAATAGCAGGCACAATTAATCCAGTTACAGCAATACCACTAGAGGTTTCTTTAAGTTCTTTAATTCTGGTAATGTTTTGTTTGACAGTATTTTTGTTTTGATTTTCAAACACTTGCTCAAGGTAGCTCAGTTTTTCAGCAGAAATACCAAGCTTTTGTTTGACAGATTGTAAAGAGCCTTCAAGGGCTTTAACCTGTTTTCTTGCATCACTCATTTGTGAAATTTCATCAACTATAACACTGGTTTTGCTAGTAGCTAAAGAAAGTTTTTCTTGTGAAATTTTAAGTGCAGACTGTGCTTTTATTAATTGGTTGTTAAGTGCTTCAAGTGTTGAGTGCTCAGTAGTTTTGTCAGTAGATTGTAGAGCGCCTAATTTTTGATTGTATTCTTGAGTGATACTAGCAACTTCTTGCTCTAGTTTTTCTAGCTTTTCACTATAAAAGAAATAGCCTGCTATCAGTGTAAATGCTAGAACAATAGCACTAAAAAGTGATTTGTTTTCCATGATAATTTCTCATTAATTGTATATAAGTAATTTGCGAACATTATACACTAATTTTTGAATTATATAAGAATATTATAATATTTTAATATTTAAAATAATTAAGCTATTTCAGCCACTTAGCAGCTTGCTTAGCGTAGTAGGTTAAAATTGCATCAGCACCTGCACGCTTAAATGAGAGTAACGTTTCTAGAGTAACTTTTTTTTCATCAATCCAACCATTTTGGCTCGCCGCTTTAATTTGTGCATATTCGCCACTAACATGGTAGGCAAAAGTTGGCATGCCAAAGGTCTGTTTAATTCGATAAACAATATCTAAATAAGGTAGCCCAGGTTTAACCATTACCATGTCAGCACCTTCATCGATATCTAAGCCAACTTCACGAATGGCCTCGTCAGAATTAGCAGGATCCATTTGATAGGTTTCTTTACTTGAAGTGCCAAGATTGCCAGCAGAGCCAACCGCATCTCTAAACGGGCCATAGTAATGTGATGCATATTTAGCTGAGTAAGATAATATATTTGTATTGATAAAACCTTGCTCTTCTAAAGCGTCACGAATCGCTCCGATGCGCCCATCCATCATATCAGAAGGGGCGACAATATCGCTACCTGCTTGAGCATGAGACAATGCCTGTTTAACAAGTACCTCTACA
>JAHZKM010000088.1 GCA_022600395.1 Pseudomonadota bacterium
CGGACAACTGCCCGGGTTTTGGTTCGGTTGCTAAGTACATTGCAGTATCTACAATGGAAGCAAGCTTTGACGTAGCATCAATGGCCGCAACTTCAACAAAAATTTTCGTTTTAGAAGTAATGGGTCGTCACGCTGGTTGGATTGCTGCTGCAGGTGGCTTACTTGACGATTCAATTCCTGTGGTTATTTTATTCCCAGAAGTTAAATTTGACGAAAAGAAATTCTTAGCTAAAGTTGATGCTAACGTTAAGAAATTTGGCTACTGTACAGTCGTTGTATCTGAAGGCACACAATGGCCAGACGGTCGTTTCTTGGCAGAGCAAGGAACACGCGATGACTTTGGTCATGCACAATTAGGTGGCGCTGCTCCAGTTGTAGCTCAACTAATTAAAGATGCGCTAGGTCATAAATTTCATTGGGCGGTTGCTGATTATTTACAGCGTGCTGCACGTCACTTAGCATCAGAATCTGATGTTGAACAAGCGTATGCATTAGGTGAGGCAGCTGTTGAGCTTGCTATGCAAGGCAAAAACTCAGTAATGCCAGCAATTATTCGTACATCGAACAACCCATACACTTGGGAGATGGGCATGGGCGAATTAAAAGATATCGCTAATGTTGAAAAAATGATGCCAATGGAATACATTTCTGAAGATGGCTTCGGTATTACAGACGCTTGTCGTGAATACTTACAGCCATTAATCGAGGGCGAAGCTTACCCTCCATACAAAAATGGCCTACCTGACTACGTTGTAATGAAAAAAGAAATGGTTGAGAGAAAGCTACCTACTTTCGAAATTTAAATCGCGAAATAAAAATGAACGTAATTTTATTAGGCCCTCCAGGCGCAGGCAAAGGTACTCAAGCAACAAATATTTGCGATAAGTACTCAATTCCTCAGATTTCAACAGGCGATATGCTTCGTGCTGCAGTTAAAGCGGGAACACCCCTAGGTGTTGAAGCTAAAAAAGTCATGGACGCTGGTGGACTAGTGTCTGATGACATTATCATTGGTCTAGTAAAAGAAAGAATTCAAGAAGATGACTGTGTAAACGGTTTCTTATTTGATGGATTTCCACGCACGATTGCACAAGCGGAAGCTTTAAAAACAGACGGTGTAGATATCGACTACGTAGTTGAGATTCAAGTCCCTGATGAAGATATTGTTGCTCGTATGTCTGGTCGTCGCGCACATTTAGCCTCTGGTCGCACTTATCATATTATTTACAATCCGCCAAAAGTGGAAGGTATTGATGATATTACTGGCGAAGAGTTGGTGCAGCGTGCTGATGACAACGAACAGACAGTTCGCTCACGTCTAGACGTTTATCATGAACAAACTCAGCCTTTAGTAGACTACTACCAAGCATGGATGAAAAGTGATGATAAAGCGCCTAAATATGGTGCTGCTATAGGCGTTGGATCGCTTGATGAAGTGAGAGATCGTGTTATTGCCCAGCTAAGTTAAGCGCGCATTTTTTTTGCTAGAAAACTTGAGGGCTTATGTCATTATTGACATAAGCCTTTTTTATAATTTACTTAACCTATTTTATTATTATGACAATTGGCCCAAGACAAATCAGCGTCCCTTTTAGACCCATCCCATTAGACGTGCCTGAGGGCATGAAGCCCAATGAGTTTTTCAATTCATCTGAGAATTTAAAAGACTTGGCGCAAAATAATGGACTACTAACTAATAAAGAAGATTTGCTACTCTATCGTAAAGCGCTAGGACATTCAAACCTATTTGATTGCTCTATTATTTACAATACTTCTAAAAGCATTTTAAACCCACTAGGTCGACCTGTTAGGCGCACACAAGTGCCAAACAATATTAAAAATGTTTGGAATCGCATGAACCAGATCATTATTGGCTTTATGCTGGAAGAATTTCCAGATGCTGATAAACATTTAGTGCTAGCAGGCGAAGCTTCTCTTGATTCTACTTGGCCAATTACCTCGCCAGGTGTGCCAAGTATTCGTATGCTTCATAATCACTTTATTGTTTTTGATAAAGAGCAACTTAAAAATGCCGAACTCTCTGATCCAAAAAATCCAAATCTAACTGATGGCGGACAGCATTCACTTTTTGCAAACTACATGGAAGATGTTTATGCAGAGTTTCAATCAAAGCTTAATTTTGAAATCTTAAAGCCTGTTACAGGAGAGGCATCAGGCTTAGCGTTAACCGGCTACCCTCAAGGATTGCCAAGCTGGGAAGTAACCGGCGGTATCGATAGTCTTAAAAATGTTAAATTTTGGAATGAGTATGATTTAGTTTTAAAAGGATTTCTTGATTTCTATAGAACATTTTTTGCCCAAGTATCTTGCCGAAACTCAGCTGTCCCTAAGGAGGCGTACTTTCCAGAACTTATTGAAAACACGCTATTGTTTAATACTTGCTTCCTGTCTGCCGCTAAAAAAGTACGTGATAAATGTATCAAGGATGCAAAATACTCTTCGTCAATTCGTTGGCAGCCTGCGTTTAAACAGCTAATTTATCGCAATGATCAAGGCAAACTAATTGTTACCATTTCGCAAAATTCAATTGGGAACGCAATTACTGAATTACTAGGTGTGGTGGTTAATCGAATTCCTGATGCTAAAGCCTATGAAGCTGCTGAACCTGCTTTATTGGAAAAACTCCTAAAATTACGCTCTAGATTGGTTGAGGCCGATTTAGGTGAAGGAATTGAAACCAAACATTGGAAAAAAGACTGACTTTAATCAAGACTAAAACAAACTAATAGAAAAAAGCCCGATTATCGGGTTTTTTTGTATTTTAAGTGCCAACTCATGCAATTTACAGTACAATTCTGACGGGAGAAAATAAAAAACATAACAATTAGAGGAGAAAATAAATAATGGATATACTTCAAATGGCTATCATAGCCTCTCTTATTGCCGTTCTATACGGCCTATACACTATGAGCTGGATTTACAAACAATCTCCAGGCTCTGACAAAATGAAAGAAATTTCAGATGCTATTGCTGAAGGAGCAAAAGCTTATCTTAATCGCCAATACACCACCATTGCAATGGTTGGTGTTGTTTTATTAGTTATTATTTCTCAAACGCTCAGTTATTCTGTTGCACTAGGATTCTTAATTGGTGCTGTGCTATCTGGTGCCACAGGTTATATCGGTATGAATGTATCCGTTAAATCCAACTCTCGAACAGCTGAAGCTGCTAAAAATGGCATAAATGCTGCTTTTCAAGTAGCTTTTAAAGGTGGCGCAGTAACTGGCATGCTAGTTGTTGGTCTGGCACTGCTTGGTGTGTCTGGATTCTATGCAGGCTTGCTAGCTAATGGCGTGGCACAGACAGATGCATTGCATGCTCTAATTGGCCTGGCATTTGGTGGCTCGCTGATTTCAATTTTTGCACGTTTAGGTGGTGGTATTTTTACCAAGGGTGCGGATGTTGGTGCAGATATTGTCGGTAAAGTTGAAGCAGGGATTCCTGAAGATGATCCTCGTAATCCAGCTGTAATTGCTGACAATGTCGGCGACAACGTTGGGGATTGTGCTGGGATGGCGGCAGATTTATTTGAAACTTATGCAGTAACTATTATTGCAACCATGATGTTGGCCGGTGTTTTAAGCTTGGGTAATGATGCTATTCTCTATCCATTAGCTCTAGGCGCAGTATCAATTATTGCATCAATTGTCGGTACATTTTTTGTAAAAGTATCCGAAGGTGGCTCAATTATGGGTGCACTCTACAAAGGTTTAATTGTTTCTGCTGGCTTAGCGGGTGTTGCATTCTACTTCGTCACCACTAATATGGGTATGGAGCTAGAGCTATTTTACGCCTCACTCATTGGTTTGGCATTAACAGGTGTTATGGTCGTTGTAACAGAATACTACACCTCGACTGAGCATCCACCAGTACAACACGTCGCTAAAGCCTCTTTAACAGGTGATGGTACTAACGTTATTGCCGGGTTAGGTCTATCGATGAAATCAACTGCTTTACCAGTATTAGCTGTTTGTGCAAGTATCTGGGGAGCGTTTGATCTAGGCGGTTTATACGGAATTGCTATTGCTGCAACCGCTATGCTTTCTATGACAGGTGTAATTGTTGCCTTAGATGCATATGGACCTATTACTGACAATGCCGGTGGTATTGCGGAAATGGCTGAACTGCCTGAAGAGATTCGTAATATAACTGATCCACTAGATGCCGTTGGCAATACCACAAAAGCAGTTACCAAAGGTTATGCAATTGGCTCTGCAGGTCTTGCAGCATTGGTTTTATTTGCAGACTTTACCCATGAACTGGGGCAGCTTGAACAATTTAAAAATATGACCTTTGACTTATCTAATCATAAAGTCATTATTGGTTTATTCTTAGGTGGTCTTGTGCCTTACTTATTTGGCGCCATGGCCATGGAAGCTGTAGGGCGTGCTGCAGGTGGCATTGTTAACGAGGTGCGTCGTCAATTTAAAGAGATGCCGGGTATTATGGATTACTCTCAAAAACCAGACTACTCTAAAGCAGTTGACATGTTAACTAAATCAGCTATTAAAGAAATGGTTCTGCCGTCAATTTTACCTATTTTATTCCCGGTAGCTGTTGGCTTATTATTAGGTGCAGAGGCGCTAGGCGGTCTGTTAATAGGATCGATTGCTACTGGCATCTTTGTAGCTATCTCCATGACCACTGGCGGTGGTGCTTGGGATAATGCCAAAAAATTTATTGAAGATGGAAATTTTGGCGGCAAAGGCTCAGATGCTCACAAAGCTGCTGTAACTGGCGACACAGTCGGAGATCCATACAAAGATACAGCCGGGCCAGCAATCAATCCATTGATTAAGATAATCAATATTGTTGCCATTATGATTATTCCACTTTTGTAGTAAATAATAGTTCACAAAAAAAGGAGAGCCAAAGCTCTCCTTTTTTTTATTGGCCAAACTTTATGATAGAGAAAAAAAGTGCTATTGCACTCTATAAAATAACAGCACAGTTAACAGAATTAAATACCTGTACCCTTGTGAAGTTGAACATTTAAGCCTTTAGTATTTTTAGTTAGAACAAAATCAGCTTGGGCTTTTAGTAACTTATCAGTACATTCATGTAAATCAGTATATTCATCCTGACCAGTATCAAAACGCTTGTCTTTTAAATAGTAGAAAAAACTTTTATATTTGAAGTTATCCATCTTAATAATAATAAAGGTTGAATTGGGATCTTCCCATACAGCAGCAGGGAATAAAGTTGGCTGATCTTCGCCCTCTTTAGTGACTTCAATATCTGCTAAATGAACTTCCTTTTCTTCATTGCGCCAGCGATTATTGACGTTATTTTGAATAGTTGTTAATTCTGATTCTGTAAATTCAACACTCATTTTAATTCTGCTGTAATATTTCTTCTAAACTTGGTTCACTATCGGTTGTTCCACCGGCTTCCATTTCTTCTATGGTTGCATCTCTTACCAAAGTTATCTCTAAAACAAATTTAACATCTCTTCCACAAAGCGGGTTATTTCCGTCGATAGTGACAGTTTTATCGTCAACTTTAGTAACTAAAAAATCTTTTGGCTGTCCAGCTTTATTCTCCATAACCACCTTAGTACCCATTTTGCGGTACTCTTGTGGCACATTTTCGATCTTGTCAATAAACACTAAAGATTCATCACGAGGCCCATATAATTTATCAACATCTACATTAATCTCAATAATATCGCCTTGCTTACGACCTTCTAATTCATTTAAAACATCCTTAGTTAAAACATCATTTGCACCATGAACATAGCCAACAGGATACTCAATATTAGAAAAAACATTCCCTGTTTTTTTATCAACAACTTTGTAGATTAATTCAACATATTTAGATTCTTCAATAAAATCACTCATAGCATTTAGAAAATAGTTGCACCAAAAATTTTAACTACGTCATCTTCATAACCAAGAACCAGCCGACCTAGGTATTCACCTTTTTTGTCGCTATTAAGCTTACCATTATTAGTTTGTCTGTATAAGACGGTCACATGCTCACCACGACGAATCATGCCTAGGTAATCAGCACCTTTTTCTAGTCCCTTGGTTAACTCACTACGGGCAAACTGTTTGCCCATTACAACTTCATTAGCACCACGAAGAAAGCCTTCTGAAAAGTTACGTGTAAAAGCGCCATAATTTGCATTGTTAGAAAATTTTATTAGATCATCCCACATAGGGTGGGCGATAGCTAAAATCTCTTCATCTGTCTTATCAATAATATTCATAATATTTGTTTTATTTTATTTCAAGCTTTTTAAGATTTAATAAATTTTTTTATCTATTGTAAGTCTTTTTTTAAAACCTACAATAGATAAAAAAACCAATCTAAATAGATTGGTCTTCTTATCAAAATAGAAAATTAATTTCTATTTGACTTTACTCATCGTTAACCAAATGGTAACAAGGTGCTTTAGACATTGTGTACTTACCTGTTTCACGATCACGTTGAGATACTGTCAATACATGCCAGTTTTCA
>JAHZKM010000089.1 GCA_022600395.1 Pseudomonadota bacterium
TCAATCTTGAGACTCTGCTTTACCAGCTTTTTCATGTTTTTTTCAATCTTGGCTAGATCGCCTTCTGAAAAACCATCTTTGTAAGCAAAATCATAAAAGAAACCATTATCAATCACCGGGCCAATCGTGACTTGCGCATCCGGATAAAGCATTTGCGTAGCTTGTGCCAAAAGGTGCGCCGTAGAATGACGAATCACATCCAGACCTTCTTCATCTTTTGCAGTAATAATCGAAACACTAGCATCTGACTCAATCAAAAAAGAAGCATCTACCATCTCGTCATCTACTTTGCCTGCAAGAGTAGCTTTTGCCAGTCCAGAGCCAATCGACTTAGCCACTTCAAAGACGGTTAACGCTTGATCAAAAGATTTTGTGCTGCCGTCTGGCAGTGTGATAATTGGCATGATAAGGACATCAAAAATAAAAAGAGTTTATTTTACCTTATTCTGTTGAAGATATTCTCTCAACCATGAGTTGTAATGAAGCATTGCCACGCCAAATATTAATTGATAATTTGTAGGCAACTTTTACCTCATCTGACTCAAGTGGCACTTGGAAAAATGCAATGGCATCATGCACTTGAGTATCACCTTTGAGCTTTAATCGGCATTTAAGGTGTTTTTCACCAACTACTTTTTGTTCAACAATTTCAAATTGACCATAAAAAATAGGCTCGTCGAATCCCTGCCCCCAAGGGCCAGCATTTTTGATGATTTCAGCATTTTCTAAAGAAATATCAAATGCTTCAAGCTCGCCATCGGTTAAAAGCTCTACCGTTGGAATTTGATCATTAAGATGGGCTTTAATAGCGTCGTTAAAAGCTCGCTTAAATGACCAAAAGTTTTCTGCTTTAATGCTTAAGCCTGCTGCCATTGCATGGCCACCAAATTTTAAAATTAAGCCAGGGTTTTCCCGGTCTACTAAATCTAGTAAATCCTTAATATGCACGCTAGGAATAGAACGAATAGAGCCTTTTAAAAATTCTCCTGATTTAGCAAATACAGCTACAGGACAATGATAATCTTCTTTAAGCTTGCCAGCAACAATACCGACAATACCTTCATGCCAAGAAGGGTCGAATAAGCTAAGGGCAAATTTACCTTCAGATACTTCTTGCTCATCGACAATCGCTTGCGCCTGCTCTTGAATACGCGCTTGCTCTTGTTTGCGTTTTTGGTTGAACGATTCAAGCTCTTGAGCATAACGCCTAGCATCATTGATATCATTCGTTAACAAGCACTTAATACCTCGAGAAATATCACTTAAGCGCCCTGCTGCATTTAGACGCGGACCTACAGCAAAACCCAAATCGCTAGCTTGTAAGGTTTGTACTGGCCTATTGGCAATTTCCAGTAGTGCCAAAATTCCAGGGGCGCATTGCTTGGCTTGAATGCGTTTAATACCTTGATCAATCAAAATACGGTTATTTTGATCAAGCATAACCACATCAGCCACCGTACCAAGTGCAACTAGATCAAGCACAGCACGTAGGTCTGGCAGAGGAATGCTATTTTTAGCAAAATATTGAGCTTTATTAAGGTGAGTTTTAAGCGCTGAGAACAAATAAAAACACACGCCAACCCCAGCAAGATTTTTACTTAAAAACTCGCAACCTTTAAGGTTTGGATTAATAATTGCGTCTGCTTCAGGAACATTGTCACTAGGCAGGTGATGATCAGTAATAATCACTTGAATACCTGATTCTTTCGCTAACTTAGTGCCATCAAAGCTAGAAATGCCATTATCAACGGTGATGATTAAATCAGGTTGTTTTTTTTGTATAGCAAGCTTGACAATTTCTGGTGACAAACCGTAGCCATGCTCAAAACGATTCGGCACTAAAAAATCGACATATTTAGCACCCATGAGTCGTAGGGATTTGACCGCAACCACTGAGGCAGTCGCCCCATCACAGTCAAAATCGCCAATAATTAAAACACGCTTTTGCGCTAATAAGGCTTGCTCTAACAACTTTAATGCTTGCTCAAGTTGAGAAAAATTAGGGCTGAGTAGATTAGCCAAACCTAGAGATAACTGCGACTCGCCAACTCCCCGAGCAGCATAAATTTTCTTTAAAAAAGTGGGGATATCATCTGAGTAAGACTCAAATAAGGTTTGATCGAATTCTCTAGTTAGCATCACTCACCAAGCGCACATAAGCATCAAACGATTTATCTGAACTCTGACTACCGCCATAATAAAACGGTACGTCAATGGCGATACTATTACTTAGTTGATTAGAGCTCCAATAAGATTTCAATTGAGTATTTGGAAAAAACTGCTGATCAATGAGTAAATCATTATCGCCAAATACGAGTAAAGTTTTAAGTTCTGCTTGTGTTGGCAGGCGCCAGTCTTTCTGCTTACAAAGCTTGATGGCATTAATGGCTTGAACATATGCTTGCGTATTGCAAGACTCTGCCCAATGACAATTGTGCGAATAATCGCCATTTTGAGTGCCTGTTTTCTTATCAAACCAAGTGTAGGTATTTTGGGTATTTTGCAAACCTTTTGCGTTAAGCTTGACCTCCCAAACCAGTTTTGATCGATCGTCTAAAACGCAACGATGATCAGCAGAAGTGTTGCTTAGAATCAAGCCTCGATCAGACACCTTAAAAAGCTTAGCGTTAGCCACGCTAGCAATTGATATTAAAATTGAAAATAATAATCTAGACGTCATGAGTAATAAGCTGGGTCACTCTTTTGGCACTTTCTGGCGCTGTATTAAGACCGTTACGAAAATGACCCGTGTTTAAAAAGACATTATCAAATTGAGCGTGCTTGCCCAGCATCACTTTAGAAGATTTGCTTGCTGGCCTAAAGCCTGCCCAATGATGCTCAACTTTAGCATTTGAAAGTGCGCTGAATTTTTGCGAAGCAAACTTATGCAAATCATGACGAGTTTTGTCATCTGTGGAACGATCAAATCCAACATTTTGCATGGTTGATCCGACCAAAATTCGTCCATCTTGACGTGGAATAATATAGAGACCTTGATCAAGCACAATATGCTCAACCACCTCTGGCTTGGACCTAAGTACAATCATTTGCCCCTTCATGGGGAATACTTCTTCTTTTAGCGACAACCATTGAGAACTCCAAGCACCTGAACAAGCCACGACACAATCTGCTAAATATGTTTGATTGTTGCTCGCAACGCCCAAGGCTTTATGATGTTGTGTTAATAATTTTTCAATTTTAACCTGTTCAATAATCTTAACTCCTTTTTGAATAATATCAGCCTTAAGTGCTTTAAGTAAACGTGGGTTACGCACTTGGGCGATATTATCAAACAAAGCACCGTGAGGATGCGAGCGATAAGCTAAATCATAACGCGTCATCCATTCTTTTGCCTCATCTGAGTCATACTCATCTATCATTAATAGTCCAGATTTTAAATACTGTGGATCAAGCCCAGTGTCTTCTAATATTTGAGCGCATAATTGTTCATATACAGCCTGAGAAGCTAAGCTTAAATCATTAGTTAAATCATCATATTTCCAAGGGTAGAGTGGAGAAATAATACCGCCACCTGCCCAAGAAGACTCTTGAGCGCAAGCTTGTTGATCAATTAAGGTGACCTGAGCACCAGCTAAAGCAAGCTCTCGAGCATTCATCATGCCAATCACACCTCCGCCAATAATCAAGCAATCACTCATGCTTTGTTTTTTTTTCATTGTATAAATCCACTAAAATCAATAAAATAACGCCCAAAGTAATTGCTATATCTGCCACATTAAATACCGGCCAATAAAAATCTTGGTAATGCAAATCAATAAAATCAATCACAAAGCCAAGCACAGCCCGATCAATTAAATTACCAATCGCACCTGAGAGAATAAGGCCAAGTGCAGCAAGCTTAAACACTTGGGTCTGGCTTGTTTTAACCATCCAAATAACAATTGCCAAGCTGGCCACTGATGAAATAGTTACTAAAAAATACTGTTGCCAGCCATCTTCATTGGCCAAAAAACTAAAGGCAGCGCCATAATTATGCACATGACTAATGCTTAAAAAACTAGTAATTTCAAAAGACTCATATAGTTTTAAATAGTCATACACCATTAGCTTAGTCAGCTGATCAATCACCACCAATAACAACACTAAAACGAACCACTTAGCATGCTTCATGCTTTACTAGGGTTGTATTTAATAATGGTTACAATTGGAACAACAAATCCAGTAATAATTACCACCCAAAGTAAACTACCAAGTTCACTATAGTTTTGAGCGGTAGTAATAACACCCTCTGTAACCACCTCACGACTAACGACAAAGACCTGATTTAAATATTTGGTAAAGAGCCCACCAGCAGTTAAAGCAATATTCATCAAACTTGCCATAAGCGCAAACCAAGTGCCCTTTTTACCCTCAGGCGCATAAATAGCGACCAAAGTTAGCATAAGCACTTGGGCGATATAATCAAAAGGAGAAGCTATTGCTGTATCCACTAAAGCTACCGTTCGTGCATCAAACCCTAACATAGTGTGTATATCGTAATACATGGCAACAATTGGCATAGACAGTAACGTACCAATAATGGTTAAAAAAATAAGCACTTCAGCAATATCACGTTTAATGATAAATTTAGCTGAAAACCACATGCCTGCTAAAGCAATACCACCACCAATAGCGGATAATTTTGCAAAAAAAGATTCGTCAAAGCCAAGCACATCAATTTGCCACCAACTTAATCCTGCGCCAACGGAAGGCATAGCGCGATAAACAAAAATAATAATCATGGCCATTTTGATATGACGAATGGTTTTTGGATCAAGATCATTGATTAAATCATTCAATAAATACAAAATAACAAACAAAGATATAACAAAGACTATTTCTTGTGAATAAGCGATATCATTGTAACCCATGACAATAATAAAAACTGCAAATGCCATTCCACCATAAAGCACGTGCTTATTTATCGGGGATATTTTTACGTCATTAAGCCTAACTAAACCAACACCAATGATTGATAAAACAGGTACAAAAAGTGCAATCATAAATACAATTTCGCGCTCATCTTTGTAAATATCTGCAATTTCTCCGCCAATCCAGCCAGTGAGAAATATCGCTAAACCTAGAGACAGTCTTGCTAAAACTTGAATAGTGGCAAGCTCGTGATGAATTTCTTCTTCAGATTGGTTTTTATCATAAACTTCAGTAGTCATGGTATCAGCCACCACATCTTGCATTACAAAACCAATAACAGCAATTACACTAGCAAAAATATAAATAGTTTTCTTTGAGTAATCCTCAACAATAGGATAATCACCCACTACAGCAATCATTAATAATGAGCTTATGGTGATAAGTGCCGCACCAATGTATACATAGGATTTTCGATTAGATCCAAAAATATTAATACTATCAACCATGGAACCAAAAATCATTTTTACTGTCCAAGGTACGGTAAGCCAAATACCTAATTCGGCCAAATCTGCCGCAGTCATATCTAATGCTTCTTTAACCCAAAACTGCTGAGCAATGCCCACAAAAACACTGCTTCCATAAGCAAAATAAATCAACAACAACGGAATATATCGCATTCTAAAAGCGCGAATCGGGGTTAAGAAAATATCCAACATTTGTAAAATAATAATTAGCAGAAACAGTTGATTATTATAGGGGTTGTGTAGGTTATAATCTAGGATTTTATAAATCACAAAATGGAGAATTTATGGGTTTCATGACTGGAAAAAAAGCATTGATTGTTGGCGTTGCTTCTAATCGCTCTATCGCTTGGGGTATTGCCGAAGCCATGGCAAAACAAGGGTGTGAAATTGCACTAACCTATCAAAACGAAAAATTAAAAAAACGCGTTGATAAATGTGCCGAAGTTTGTAACTCTAACATCGTGATTGAATGTGACGTAGCAACAGATAAAGGTATTGAACAAACCTTTACAGAGCTTAAAAAACATTGGGATAATTTTGACATTATTGTTCATTCAGTCGCATTTGCACCTCGTGAAGCACTTGATGGCAACTACGTTGAAGCCACCACGCGTGAGAATTTTGCCACTGCACACGATATTAGCTCTTACAGTTTTACGGCATTGGCTAAATATGGCTCATCCATGCTTAACGACAATGGTGCGCTATTAACTGTTAGCTATCTAGGTGCGATTCGCGCCATTCCTAACTACAACGTCATGGGTGTTGCCAAAGCCTCGCTTGAGGCGAATGTGCGTTATATGGCTGCAGCTATGGGGCCTGAGCGAGGTATTCGTGTTAATGCGGTATCGGCAGGACCGATCAAAACCCTAGCTGCCTCAGGTATTAAAGACTTTGGAAAATTGCTGGACTATGCCGCGGACTCTTCAGCCTTAAAACGCACCGTCACTACAGAGGAAGTTGGCAATGCCGCGGCTTTTTTATGCTCAGATTTAGCCTCGGGCATTACTGGCGAAGTGACTTATATCGATTCAGGTTATAGCTTTTATGACAAAGGGCCTGAATAAGCATTAAACACTTAAAACAAAAAAAGCCTTGATAAATCAAGGCTTTTTTTGTGTCTATTTATATTGATTTTTAACTTGTTTTAAGATGTTTTTCATATCTTCATTCCAGCGAAAAATCTGCATTCTATCTTCATCAGTCTCAACTAATGGTAATAAAGTTATTGGAGGTGTGGCAATGATCAATGTATGTACGCCCTCTTCCATAGCAGTTATCTTTAATGGAAAAAAAGGTGACAGCTTTGGATATTTTTTACTCATCGCCTGCATTTCATCATACTGACCAAAAAACAAAATACGGTATTTATCTGATTTGTAATGACGCTCATTTAAAGCAAAGTCACAACGCTGAAGATAAGCCGCCTTATAGCCATTTGCCTTAATGGTTTTATCAAGTGCCAGCCAAGTATACGAAAACTTAGCATTCACTCGCTCGATCAGCAATTCACCTTGATTAGCAAAAACATTTGAAGTAAAAATTAAAACCCATAGAGCTAAAATTCTAACTACCATATCGCCTCCTCAACCATCTCTTTCATACTATCAATCAAATCCTTTGCTTCAATAGCAATTTGCTCATTATTGAAACGAAGTACAGCATGCATATAGTTTTCTAAATAGATGTGCACTTCTCCTTGATCGTTTTCGATGACTGTCGCTCTACACGGCAACATAACACCTAGTCTCGGATCAAGCTTGAGAAATTTTTGCATGTTTTTAAAATTACAAAATCTGACCACAACCTGCTTTTCATCTTCAATTGACTGCTTTCCAAAGCCCTCAAATAAGGTTCTAGATGGGTACACTCTAAAATTATAAGCGGCAGCTGAATCTCTTAGTTTGTCAACTGTCGTTCCAAGATTATGTTGAGATTGGTAAACAAATACCAACGGCTCTTTGGTTGCTTCAGGTTTATTATCAAACTGCGCTGACTTTTGATGTGAGCGAATATAAGCCACCAAGTCATTTGCCATTTGATCGGTAAAATTAAACTCTTTCTTAAACGACATCATTTCCGTATCTTTGATACCGTTCATGATAATGTGTTTAATCATTTGATCTTCAGCAGCATGCAAAAAACCTTGATTAGCCAGTGCTGGCGGAGAGACCTCTCGATCTTTTTGCCATGAGAAATTTTTACCTGTACCTTCACCACCTTCTAGTTGTGAGCCATGACAACGTTGACAATACTGCTCATAGGTATGTTTGCCTGCCTGCGCATCACCTGCAATGACTGCTTGGCTGTATTGAGGCGCTTTAACACCAGCACGCAAGAAACGAATCAACTTGGTCATTTGCGCATTAGAAAGATTAAACCCTGGCATAATTCTTCCAGGACGACCATATTTAATAGTTTTTTTAAGGTAATTATCTGAATGATTGGCAATGGTTGAACGATACAACGGCAAACCTAAAGACCCTTGTTGAGAAAACCCGTGACACTTTTCACAATTTTCAAAATAAATTTCTTGTCCGCCAGCAAAACTTAACCAAGGTAGCAAAAAAATAATCAATAACTTCTTTGATTTCACTATATCTCTCTCTTTATATTTTTATAAGCATATTCTAATATACTTACCCTATAAAAAAATTGATGTATGTCAATAAAAGATTTTTTATTTTAGCTAAGCTAATCGTCTCATGATTAGCTACGGATTAAAGTTTCGAATTAAAGACTTTAATTTCAGCTTTTGCACGCAAAGTTTGCAAGATATTAACAAACACTTCATTTGACTCAAAACCTAATAATATAGCCTCAAGGTTCGCCGCTGATGTTTTAGATTCCGACACCTTAACCCCTGTTAAGTTGATGACTAATGCATTTCTTGCGTCTAGACTTTGAGCGCTAATAACAGGTTCAGATGCTGGCTTTGATAGTGCAAAAACCTTATTTACAATCGCAACATCTGTTTTAGTTGTATCGCGTTTAATCCAATCAACCGACTCCCACTTAAGAGAATTTTTATCTAACAATTGATCTAAAGATTTGTCATCTCCGCCTTTCGCAGAAGTGACAATTTGAGCGGCGACATTATCAACAAAAGTCTTAGCTAATAGACGAGTTAAGTGTATATTAATTTCGTCCTTTACCTCATCAAATGTCTTTTGACGTTGAGCCAATTTATCTTTTAGGCGCACCACAACAAAACGATCCTTATCTAGCTCTAAGACTTCTGAATTTTCACCCTTGTTTAAGACAACATCACTAAATGCAGTGGCAACAATCTTAGAGTCAAGTTGAGTGCTTGATCTGGTGAAAAAATCACTGGTACTAAACTTTAATGCCATTTGGCTGGCCAACTCTTCTAGATTGGTCTCATAAGCTAAATTAGCCATTTGCTCGGTTAAATTATAAAGATCTTTTTGCGCTTTCGTCTCAGTATAAAGCTGCATTAACTCAGATCTAACTTCCGAAAAAGGCTTTACTGAGCCAGCTTGAATCTTGTTAAGCTTAATAATATGGTAGCCAAAATCAGACTTTACCAACTCACTCAGCTGCCCTTCTTGCATAGCAAACACGGCATTTTCAAAAGCATCAACCATCACCCCACGACCAAACAAACCTAAATCACCGCCTGAATCTTTAGAGCCTGTATCTTCAGAATATTGCGCTGCCAACTTATCAAAGTCAACGCCTTGGCCAAGCAAGTCTAGCACCTTGTTGGCTAACTCTTTACTAGGTAACAAGATATGTTGTGCTTGACGCTCTTCTTCTGAGGTAAATCTAGCCTGCTCATCTTCATAGAAATTAAACAGTTCATCGTCTGTTGCCTCAATAGTTTTGGCAATCTCAGCTAAAGAAAGCTCAACAAACTCAATTTTTGCCTGCTCAGGTTCAAAAAATGATTCTTTTTGATTATTGTAGTAATCCTTAACACTTTTAGCGTCAACAGTCACCTTGTTGGTGTAATCATCAGCATTCAACTTAATATAGGAAAACTTTCGCTGTTGATCATTTAGATTTTGTAATCTTTGAAGCTGCGAAGGCAACATAAAAGCAGAATCAAGTAGATTGTATTTAATCTGATTTTGCGTTAGCTCTTTAGCTCTAACAGATTCATATTCGGCGGGCGTATAGCCATTTAATCTTAATAAATTTTTGTATTTGTCTAGCGAGAAACGCCCCTGCTCTTGAAATAACTCATTAGCTTGAATGATGGCGTTTAATTCTGAACTACTGGTTGCATGAGACATCTGCTCAGCCAACTGATTTAACAAGTGCTTATCAATCATTTGGTTAATAATAGATTGCTTTAAAACAGCGTCAAATTCTGTATTGTACTGCTCGGCTAACTTTTGTTGAAGTCGTCTTTTTTGAGGGTTAAATTCGGCCAAAAAGGCTTCTTTTGAAATCTCGTCATCATCAATTGAGGCGACAACAACATTAGAGGCGCCAGTAAAGTATTCGTTAACACCGAATAAGGCAAATGGAACAGTGATCAAACCGACAATTAAATAGGCCAACCAGCCCTTGGTTTTGTTTTTAATAGAACTAAGCATAAGTATGAATGGCTTGATCCTTGAAAGACAAGCGACAAAATTTAAACAATAAAAAACAAATGATTATAAACGAAAAAGTTTATAAAAATAAAAGGTGTTTTAGATAGTTTTAAATTGATTTGAATTCGGATGCCAAAACTAGGGATAGTTATGGCGGAGCGGACGGGATTCGAACCCGCGACGTCCTGCGTGACAGGCAGGCACTCTAACCAGCTGAGCTACCGCTCCGAGATGTTTTTTTGGTGGGCGATACAAGACTTGAACTTGTGACATTCGCCTTGTAAGGGCGACGCTCTACCAACTGAGCTAATCGCCCAAAAAAACATGTGCCTAATACTTAAAGATAAGCACCGGGCACATTATACTGAAAAAATCTTAAGAGTTAACTGATTCTTTAAGTAATTTACCTGCTTTAAATGCAGGAACTTTAGATGCAGCAATTTGAATCGCTGCACCCGTTTGTGGATTACGACCTGTGCGCGCTGCACGGTCTCTTACCAAAAAGCTTCCAAAGCCTGTAATTGCTACACTATCGCCTGCTGACAATGCTGAAGTGATCGCACCTGTTGTTGCATCTAATGCGCGAGCTGCGTCTGCTTTTGTTAAACCTGAAGTTTCTGCAATTGCTGCTACTAAATCTGATTTATTCATTACTTTATTCTCCTATTTTGTAATTTGTATGTCATTATTAAATTTTGTTAAGCTTTTGAGCTACTGCTTTAGAAGAATTATCCATTAAATACCCACACTGTCAATCAATTTTTTTTAAAAAAAATATAAATTTTATGTATTAGTTTTTGCTGATATTTTAAGCTGTTGAATTAACGGTAAAATTTTTGTTTTCCAGATCTCTGGTGTGAGCTGACCAATGCGCTTGTAGCGAATAATTCCTTGACTATCGACAAGAAAAGTCTCAGGTGTAGCATATACACCAAGCTCTAAACCTAAATTTCCCTGCTCATCAAATATAATTTGATCATAAGGATTACCCAATCTATCTAAAAAAAACTGACCTTCTTTTCGCGTATCTTTGTAATTAACGCCAAGCATTTTGACATTACTGGATTGCGCAATTTCCATTAACATTTGATGCTCTGCTCGACAAGTAACACACCATGAGGCCCAAACATTAACCATGGTTATATTGCCTTCTAGTTGAGATTGAGTTGTATAGCGCTTATAAGTATTAAAATCTTCTACTTCTAGATTTGGAAAAGATTTACCAATTAAAGGAGAAGGAAGCTTTTTGGTATCACGGCCCAGACCATCAAACAAAAACCACGCCAAAATAACAAAAACAGCTAATGGTAAAAATTTACCCATAATTTACTTTTCAGCCTTTTCTAGCGCATCAGCTACTTCAGGTGGCATGTAGTTTTCATCATGCTTAGCTAATACCTCTGTTGCAATAAAAGTACCATTTACCAAAGAACCTGTCGTAATAATACCCTGGCCCTCTCTAAATAAATCTGGCAAGATGCCTGTGTATTTAATTTTAAACGTCTCTTTATTATCAGTAACCTCAAAATTAACCGTCATATCTTCGCGTATGACACTGCCATTTGCAACCAGCCCGCCTAAGCGGAAACTTTTTCCAACTGGCGCTTTACCCTCAGCCACTTCAGTCGGCGAATAAAAGTAATTGGTATTACTGCCTAGCGCTTGTAGTAACAAAGTAATTGCCAATATCGCACCCGCCACTAGCAAGGCCACTAACACCATTCTATTTTGTCGTTTTGTCATGTTATAAATCCCTTAAATATTTAACTCGTAATTTTCTAATGGTGTCGAGGCGAGACTTTTTTGCTCTTAAAAATAAAAATGCAATCGTGACAAAAGTCAATCCATATGAAAACCAAATATAGACCGCATATTTGTCAAATACTAATTGTGCGAATATGTCCATTATTTATCACCTTTTGTAATTAATGTCTTTACCCAGCCTGAATTTTGCTCTCGAATTAATACCTCATCACGTGCTCGCATTAACAGCAAAGCACCATACAAAAACTTAAAGGCAAAACTAATCAACATCAGTGAAATAAACATATCTATTTGCATTGACACTTTATTAACACTAATTGAAGAACCTTGATGTAGGCTATTCCACCATTCAACTGAATAATAAATAATAGGAATATTAACCAAACCCACAATTGCTAAAACAGCGCTGGCTTTAGAGGCTGTTTTAGGATTGTCAAAGGCATTATTAAGCGATATATAGGCCAAGTACAAAAACAACAAAATAAGCTCTGACGTTAAGCGTGCATCCCATACCCACCAAGTGCCCCACATAGGTTTACCCCAGACAGCGCCAGTTACCAATGCCAAAAACGTAAAAGCAGCGCCAATAGGTGCCGAAACTTTTGCAACGATATCGGCCAATTTGATTTGCCAAATAAGGCCAATAGCACTTGCGACCGCCATCACAATATAAATCAATAAACTCATCCATGCCGCAGGCACATGCACATACATAATACGAACGCTATCGCCTTGCTGATAATCTGCAGGCGAAATGATGAGTGCCCAATACAACCCAACTATCGTTAAACCGATAAAAGGATACAAAAACCAAGGAATAATTTTCGCACTAATTTGATAGAAATTTTTAGGGGAGGCAAATGCCTGAATCCATTTCCACATAAATGATTAATAATTAAAAGTTGAGAATTATTTTAAGGATTTTTGCGCTACATTGTTGCGTAAATAAGTAGGCAATGGCAAATTACCATCAAACGCCTGATTTTTATCAATATGAGCCAATGCCAAATTAATTAGGTTTTCAGATTTAGGGTAAAAGTCTGCAGCATACTTGTTTATATTTGTCGCCCCAATCAGTTCGTTCTCATACGCACTCCATCCAGTGCCCACCCCCATATAATCTATACCAAGCAATGGCGCTTCATCTGGTTTGCATAACGTCTCATGAGTCAAGACACCGCTCTCATAAATCCCCAAATAAACTTCACTCATGCGGGCGTCGAGTGCGATAGCCACCTTATCAGTCTTATATTTTTTGCTCGCCCCAAAACCCACCACTTCCAACGTAGAAAAACCCAGCGTAGGAATATCAAAAGCCAACGACATGCCTTGTACTACACTCACGCACATGCGCACTCCGGTAAACGCACCAGGCCCTTTGGTATAAACGATCAAATCAAGATCGGCCACATTTAAGCTCGCCTCGTCAAGCACTTCATCGCACAATGGCAATATTAAGCTAGAACTTTTGGCCACATCTTTTAAAAATCGAGAAGTAGTATTGCCCTGTGTATACAGACTAACAGAGCAAACCTCTGTACACGTATCAATAGCGAGAATATTTTTCATTAGGCTATTTTACAATCTTTTCATACTTATTGTACAAGCTCAACACCAACTGTCTGCGCTTTGCTAGTCTTTGTGGATGTCTAACTGGATGATAAAAACTTGGACCCTTAACCAGAGCAACTAAAGTAGCAACCTCTTCTAAGCTTAACAACTCAATTGTTTGATTGAAATAAAATTGCGCTGCTTGGCCAAATCCACGCACTGGACGAGCACCCTTTTGCCCCAAATAAACACTATTCATATAACGATTGAGAATGAATTGTTTATCAAAAGACATTTCTAGCAATAACGCCATCAAAACTTCTTTAAGCTTACGAGTCACTGTTCGCTCGCGAGTTAGTAGCGAATTTTTAATCAATTGCTGTGTGAGCGTACTTGCTCCTCTCAAAGGCTTATCGTGTAATACATAATCTCTGATAACACGAACGATCTCTTTAAAATCCACACCAGAATGCTCAAAAAACGACTGATCTTCTGTTATCAACAGCATATTTATTGCCACGCTAGATTGCTGATCATAGGTGATGAAATTAGCGCTTTCTGGCTTTGAAAACTCACGCTTCACAATATTATTAAGATAATTCACATACACAGCAAACACAACAAAAACAAGTGCTATAGAGTATCTAAGCCATTTTAAAAAATTTCGATTCATCGCCTATTATTTGAATTTATTGTAAAAATACATGTTGCACAGTTTAACAACTAAGCAGCATTTAATCTACACAAGCTTATAAGCAAAATTACTCTCTAAAAAATTAGCAAATATTGAAAATAAGGAAACTTGTAGGCAAAACATTCATTTTTTAACAATATTTTTCTTATCAATATTCCTTTATTGATTGAAAAATACCTAAAAACAAGCATTTTAAGGATTTTAGCGCGATAAAATCTCAAGCTAACGTATATTTATTAACCAAACAAAGATATTTCTTGACTTTGAGCGAGCGCCTTTAAAAAATTTCACAAATTTTGCAAATGGATAGATTTTAAAAAAATAAACCACGCCGAATCAAAATGTGGGCTTTAATCAATATATGATAGTAATTTAAACGTTCAAAACCCATCAATTAGTATAAAATACCCACTCCCTTGCTTGAGAACATGGTGTTCCAAGCTATTTATTAATAACCATAAGGAGAAAGACTCATGAGACATTATGAGATTACACTTATTGTGCACCCTGACCAATCGGCTCAAGTAAGCACAATGATGGATAACTACAAAGAGATCATCGCCACTGGTGGCGGACAAATTCATAGAGAAGAAGATTGGGGTCGTAAGCACCTAGCTTACCCAATTAACAAAATCTATAAAGCCCACTACTTATCAATGAACATTGAGTGTGATCAAGATACGCTTGATAAACTTAACTATAACTTCCGTTTTAACGATGCGGTGCTTAGAAACTTAATTATTTCTGAAAATAGCGCAATTACTGAGCCTTCAATTATGATGAGCACTAAAGACGAAGACAAGAAACCCGTTAGAAAATAGGAGAATATTATGGCTAAGCAACAAAAGAGAAAGCGTAGACCTCAAATCAAAGTGAACACTTTTTGTCGTTTTACAGCGGCAGGTGTTGAAAAAATTGACTATAAAGATGTTGATACATTATTAAAGAATATTGATGAAAGTGGAAAAATCACACCATCAAGAATGACAGGCACTAGCGCTAAAGTTCAGCGTCAGTTAACAACTGCCATTAAGAGAGCTAGATTTTTAGCCCTAATTCCTTACACTGA
>JAHZKM010000090.1 GCA_022600395.1 Pseudomonadota bacterium
CTTAATTGGCTGTATCATACCCCACTTCGGAGGGATGGCAGAGCGGCTGAATGCACTGGTCTTGAAAACCAGCAAGGATTAATCTCCTTCCAGGGTTCAAATCCCTGTCCCTCCACCATATTGTCTTTTTTTATATGTTAAGCGTTTTACGACAACGTTTTTATTTATAAAAACCTAAAAAACCAATTAATTACGTTAAATATAGTGTTCTTTTGAATGTTCAGATGAAAAAAATAATACTCGCGTGTTTTTTCATCTGAAAGAATTTTTTAGCTTATACTGATAGAAAAAACTGGGGCGTCCTTCATATCTGGGGAGTTAGATGACAACCACTCAATACACCATATCCGGCATGACTCAAGATGGCCAAAAATTTAGACCAAGTGATTGGACTGAGCGGCTAGTTTGCACCCAGCCTGAGCAATTAAAACGCTATAGTGGCCATCTAAAAATTCGACGAATTAATGGCATTAAGTCTATCGTTTTTGATGATCAACTAAAATACACTTGCTCTTTTACATTTGATCGTCTTGTTGCTTTTGCAAAGACAAATCATTTAATCTTTACCAAAGAGATTATTGAGTAACACAACCTAATTTAGTCAATATAAGGTCCGTGCTGATAAATAGGCTCCTGGTGTGGTTCGCCACTACAAAACATAAACTCGCTATCTACTCTAGCCTCAATCAGGAAATCTTGCTGTTTTTTAGAATTAATCAATAGCGCCTGAGTAGCGTCAAGCTGATGCTCGCCTACTACTAAACTACCTTGTAATATATAAATTACTGCATACAAGCTCTGATCGATCGACAGCTGATAATAGCCGTTCTTGGCAAGGTGAAAATGCTGATAAGTAATAGATGTTTGCAATTTAATCATTGAGCCCGCGCCAACAATGGTTCGATAACTGCCACTTTGAAAAGTGGTAACTGGCAAATCTTTTGCCAAAGCTTCCTGATAGCTTGGATCAATTTTTTTGAGCTTTTTTGGTAGGTTTACCCATAGCTGAATACCGACACTCGGTGATTTTCCTGATGGCATTTCTGAGTGCACTATACCCCTTCCCGCACAAAAAACCTGAGCACCACCCTTGCTGACAAACGAATCATTACCTAAATCATCTTGATGATGCATACCCCCATCGAGCATATAAGTAATTGCTTCAAATCCACGATGTGGGTGATCAGGAAAACCTTGGTCAGTGGCAATATTAAAATGATCCCATAAAACAAACGGATCAAAATTTCTTTGTTGAGCAACAGGGAATAAGCGATTAACCACAACACCATCACCTTCGAACGTTTCCTGTGCATTAATTTTGATTATCATGCTAAATTCTTATAATATAGTAAGTATTTGAAAACTTTTCGAATACAATAATAGCATGATTATAGGAATCCCACAAGAAATAAAAATTCACGAATACCGTGTTTCTCTAACCCCAGAAGGGGCTGCGCTGCTAACTAATTGTGGACATCATGTACTTGTTCAATCCAATGCTGGAAGTGCGGTTGGATTTTCTGATCAAGATTATCAAGCCTCAGGTGCCAAGATTGTACCAACTGCTCAGCATATATTTGATCAAGCACAGATGATTATAAAAGTAAAAGAGCCTCAACCATCCGAATGCGCCTTATTAAAAAAAGATCAGCTACTATTCACTTATTTGCATCTAGCCGCAGACCCTATACAAGCTGAACTACTCATGAATTCCGGTGCGACTTGCATTGCTTATGAGACGATTACTGACAACGACGGGCGCCTTCCTTTGCTAAAGCCTATGAGCGAAGTGGCCGGACGAATGTCAATACAATCAGGCGCCCACCACCTGGAAAAAACCCAAGGAGGCTCAGGCGTATTACTGAGTGGTGCTAGCGGTGTAGAGCCTGCTAAGGTTTTGGTAATTGGGGGTGGCATGGTGGGCATGAATGCCGCTAAAGTAGCACTTGGCATGGGTGCGCAGGTCACTATTCTTGATCGATCAATCTCCAAGCGACTAAACGATTTTCAACAAAAATATAGCACCCAATTATCTATTGACTTGTCTAATAAAACTAACATTGAACGACAACTAAAAACAGCAGATTTGGTTATTGGCGCAGCACTAGTTGCTGGCGCCAAAGCACCCAAAATCATCACCAAAGCTATGTTAAAAATCATGAAAAAAGGCTCAGTCTTAGTGGATGTATCTATTGATCAGGGCGGTTGCTTTGAAAGTTCAAAAATTACCACACATGATCAACCAACTTATATCATAGATGGCATTATTCACTATTGCGTGGGCAACATGCCTGGCGCTGTTGCAAAAACTGCCACTTTGGCACTTACTAATGCAACATTGCCTTATATTTTAGATATTGCTAATAAAGGCTACCAACAGGCCATATTGGATGATCTAAATTTAACAAATGGGCTGAATATCTATCAAGGAAAAATAACACATAAAGCAGTTGCTGAAAGTTTAGATTATAAGTTTTATCCGCCATCTACTTTAGACTTCAGCTTAACTAAATAAACCCTGTTGCAAGTTAAACTCACTCAGCTAAAAGGTATTTAAAAAGAACATTCGACTTTTTTAAATATCAAACGCCATACTGGTCTCGATAAGCCTCAATTCGCTCGATTAACACTTGGTCGTCACTCTGTTTTAAATAATCAATCAAATGACCAAGGTTAATGATACTCAGTACTTCTATACCAAAATTTTCTTCTACTTCTTGAATGGCCGACTTATCACCTTTGCCTTTCTCTTGACGATCAACCGCAACAATAACACCTTTAGCTGCTGCTCCGTTTGCAGTAATAATATCCATTGCTTCACGAACGGCGGTGCCTGCGGTAATCACATCATCAATAATTAACACCTCATTTTCTAATGCATGGCCAACAATATCGCCCCCCTCCCCATGGGTTTTGGCTTCTTTACGATTAAAGCTATAAGGCACATTAACTCCGAATGAATCATTAAGTGCCATAGCGGTTGCAGTTGCCAGTGGAATGCCTTTGTAAGCTGGGCCAAATAGCACGTCAAAGTTCAAAGCGCTTGCTTGAATAGCTTGGGCGTAAAATTTACCCAATTTCGACAAGTGCTCTCCCGTATTAAAAGCACCTGCATTAAAGAAGTAAGGGCTTACTCTGCCAGATTTAAGTGTAAATTCACCAAACTTAAGTGCGCCAATTTCCAACATAAAATCTACAAAGTCTTTTTGATACTGTTCCATACATTCCTCTAAATCATTAAAATATTTCCAATGAAGAGAATTATAACGGCTAATGTCAACGGTATTCGTGCAGCTGAACGAAAAGGTTTTTTCACTTGGATGAAAGCTCAAGATGCTGATGTGGTTTGTGTGCAAGAGATTAAGGCTCAGGAAGATCAGCTAGATGAGCGTTTCTACCCTGAAAATGTTCACACTTATTATAAGCCAGCCGAGCGCAAAGGCTATAGTGGCACAGGTTTATATTGCAAACAAAAACCTGATCGAGTTATTTTTAGCCCTTGGGAAGATTTTAATTTTGAAGGGCGCTTTATTCAGGCTGATTTTGGCAAGTTCAGCGTCATCTCTATTTACATCCCTTCAGGATCAGCCAAGCAAGAGCGTCAAGATTACAAGATGGACTTTATGACAGAGCGCTTTTTGCCTTATCTTCAGGATCTACAAAAAGATGGACGCCAGTATATGATTTGTGGTGATATTAATATTGTGCATAAAGAAATTGATATTAAAAATTTTAAAGGTAATAAAAACCGCTCTGGTTGTTTGCCTGAAGAGCGTCATTTTATGGATCAACTTTTCACTCAAGAAAAATTTGTGGATGCATTCCGAGAAGTGAATCAAGACGCTGAGCAGTTCACTTGGTGGTCAAATCGAGGGCAAGCTTGGGCGAATAATACTGGATGGCGTATTGACTATCAGATACTCAGCAATAATTTAAAAGACCGCGTTAAAGACGCCAGTATCTACAAAACTGAGCGTTTTTCAGACCATGCACCCTTGATTATCGATTACGACCTATGAATAATGACAATAACAAAAAAATTAGAAAAATTCAAAGTTTTGTCAAACGCTCTGGCAGATTAACCGAAGGGCAAAAATATGGCCTAAATGAACTTTGGCCTGACTTTGGCATTGAGCCACAAACTGAACAATTCATTAATTTTGACGTTGTTTTTAAAAAATCACAGCCTGTTATTTTAGAAATTGGCTTTGGTAATGGCGATTCCCTGCTGGAGATGGCCATCAATGAACCGCATCATAATTTTCTCGGCATTGAGGTATATGAAGCTGGCGTTGGGCGACTGATTAACGAGGCGTATAAGCATCAGCTCACGAACTTAAAAATTATGAAAGAAGATGCGGTGGAGGTATTGAAAAACAATATTTCCAATGATAGCCTATCTGGGTTCCAATTATATTTTGCAGATCCGTGGCATAAAAAGAAGCATCATAAGCGCCGTATTGTGCAAACTGAGTTTATGGATTTAATCTCTAGTAAGCTGATTAATGGCAGCTTTGTCCATATGGCAACCGACTGGGAAGACTATGCACAGCATATGATGACGGTGCTCGAGCCACACCCGCACTTTAAAAACACACTCAGTGCCCATACCTATTCATTAAGACCTGAGCGACGTCCAATTACCAAGTTCGAGCGACGTGGTGAACGATTAGGACATGGCGTTTGGGATTTACTTTTTAATTGCGAGAAATAATATGATTTTCCCTCTATTTGTCATCATGACTTTACTTGAAATTTATGTACTAGTTTCAGTGGGTGAATCTATTGGTGGTTTGTCAACTGTTTTATTGGTTGTTATTACTGCCTTAATTGGCTCAACTTTGCTCAAACAGCAAGGCTGGTCAACTATGGCTAAAGCACAAAACGCCATGGCCAATGGTCAGACACCAGCATTTGAAATGCTAGAAGGTGTCGTGATATTAATCTCGGGTGTCTTACTATTAACTCCTGGATTTATTACTGATGCTATTGGCTTATTAGGACTAATGCCTTTCTCTAGAGCCTACTTTATTGACAACCTATTAAAGAAAAACGCTCAAAAGATATTTACCAAAAACAGCACACCTTTTGCGCACAAACCTCAAGCACCAAAAGAGTCAAACACCCAAAAGAACAAAACCCTTGAGGGTGAATTTTGGGAAGACTAAAAACACTTAGCCAGTGGCTCACTTGGCAAGAAAATTGCCATCCAAAGGAGATAGACCTAGGTCTAGAGCGCATTCAAAGTGTTTACACAAAGCTTTTTCCAAAAGGCGTGCCTTTTGCCACGATAACCGTAGCTGGCACGAATGGTAAAGGCTCAACTATTGCTTTGATTGAAAGTATCTACCAACAAAGCGCCTTTCAAGTGGCTAAGTTCACCTCACCACATATTTTGAATTATAACGAGCGCTTTGTGGTGAATGGTAAACAGGCAACCGATCATCAAATTTGCCTAGCATTTGAAAAAATAGCGCAAGCTCGCGATGACATCTCTCTAACTTATTTTGAGTTTTCAACTCTGGCCGCACTACTTATCTTTGCTGAACAAGGCGTGGATATTGCTATCTTAGAAGTGGGCCTGGGTGGCCGACTAGACTCAGTAAATGTTGTTGATACCGATATAGCTGTTATTACCAATATTGCCATTGACCATGTAGAATATTTGGGCGATACACGTGAGCTGATTGGCTATGAAAAAGCAGGCATTATGCGTGCCAACACTCCTTGTGTTTGTGGCGATATAGACCCCCCAGAATCGCTGACTAAGCACGCCAATGCCGTTGGCGCCTTTTTGGAGTTTGTCTCAAAACCATATTCAGGTGTGTTGTCACTTCATGGAGATCATCAGCGACAAAATGCCGCCTTAGCCACACTATGTATACACAAACTTCAAACAAAATTTCCTATTGATCAGCGTACACTCTTTCAGGGGCTTAAATCTGCCCAACTTAATGGTCGCTTTCAAACGCAAACGATTAACAATAAATTAGTGATTTTTGATGTCGCACACAATGAAGCGGCTGTCCAAACTTTAGCCCAAGAACTGGCAAAAGACCAGCAACCTACGTTGGCTATATTTGCAGCCTTAAAAGATAAGAATATTGCACAAATGATACTTGCTGTTACACCTCAGATTGCACAATGGTTGCTCGTACCATTAGATGTTGATCGAGCTACCAGAATGGATTTTTTAACCAAGCAATTTTCACTCAAAGAAACAACCCGTGTTTGTGACAATATGAATGCGGCTATTAGTCAAGCACTACAGCAACAAACTTGCCAACGTATTGTCATTTTCGGCTCTTTTTATATTGTTGCTGATGCATTAAAAATACTTAAGTGATGCTTGATTGTAAAATCTTGTAAAATTGACACCTATAACGAAACCCTCTCTGGAGAGAGCTAATGAATGAGTTTTTGAAAAATTTTTGGAATGCAGTTGATCTACTGGTTTGGTCTGACTGGGTAACACTGGCTATTTTAATCATGTTTCTGATATTGGGCTTCAAACGAGGCATGGCAAAAGAGTTAATCAATTTTGCTTTTTTATTGCTAGCTATTGTTGTCGCCTGGTTTTTTTATCAACCTTTGGCAACAAGTGATATTATTACTTGGCTACTACTTTCTCATCAGTCGCATATGGCCATCGCTTTTGGCATACTTTTCATTGGCGTATTGCTGATTAAAAAATCTCTTTATAAGCTGACTGACATTTCATCTCAAATTAGCAATCCTTGTGCCTTAAATAAGGTTTTTGCCTATTTTGTATTTCTATTTATTGCAGCAACACTTAGTTGGTATTATTTAGATATTATTGCCAATCTAGGCATTATGGAAATCGTTGTTACTAGTGATACGATGAGAATTGGCTTATCTTTTGCCATTACCTTTGCTATTATTATTGGCGTATGCATGAGCATATCTAACATGCTTAATATTTCTATTGACTCTTCAAAGCCATGCGCTCTATCTAGTTTATTTAAAAAAATTCTCAATGCGCTTCATAGCCTCGACCTGTTATTAAATGCTAAAAATATTAGTAGCAATAGCAATAATTTTGGCGGTCTGCTGATAGGATTGATCAAGGGAAGCCTGGCTATTTTGATTATGGTACTAGTCTTTCAAAGTATTGATAGCATCTCTCAACAACACTATTGGATTGAAGCAAATGGGGCATTAAGATTTTTTCAAGATATTGCCACTAGCATCAAATCTGCTTTATCAGAACATTTACTATTTATCGTAAACGAATAAGGAAAATCTTTTATGTGCGGCATTGTTGGCATTCTATCTACTACTAAAAAAGACACAGCAGTCTATATCTATGACGCTTTAACCATTCTTCAGCATCGCGGCCAAGACGCAGCAGGTATTGTTACTGCCCACAAAGGTCGATTCTACATGCGTAAATCGAATGGCTTGGTTAAAAATGCGTTTAGAACCAGACACATGGCTTCTCTGTTGGGCGATATGGGCATTGGTCATGTGCGCTATCCAACAGCTGGCAGTTCAAGTGGCGCAGAGGCTCAGCCTTTTTATGTTAACTCTCCTTATGGGATTGCTTTTGCTCACAACGGCAACTTAACCAACACTAAAGAGTTAGCAAAAGAATTGTTTGAACAAGACCGAAGACACATTAACACCAATTCTGACTCTGAAATCTTGCTTAACATTTTTGCCAGCGAGCTTGATAAACAAAAAAAACAACATATTAACGAACAAGATATTTTTGCTTCGGTCAGGAAGGTTCACAAGCGTGTTCGCGGCGCTTATGCCACTATTGGCATTATTCCGGGTTTTGGCATTTTCGGATTTAGAGATCCGAATGGTATTCGTCCGCTTATCCTTGGAAAGCGAACAACCAAAGGCGGCACAAAACACATGCTTGCCTCAGAAAGTGTTGCATTAACTGCGCTTGGATACGAAATAACCCAAGATATAAAACCTGGAGAGGCGGTTGTTATTGATCGAGAAGGTAATATCATGATACAACAATGTGCTGAAGCGCCAAAATATTCACCTTGTATTTTTGAATTCGTCTACTTTGCCAGACCTGATTCTGTAATCGATGATATTTCTGTTTACAAAACTAGATTAAGAATGGGTGAGCGTTTAGCAGCTAAAATTCATAAAGAATGGCATGATGAAAAAATTGACGTTGTTATCCCTATTCCTGACACTTCTCGAGTATCAGCATTGCAACTAGCAAATGAGCTTGATGTTAAATACTCTGAAGGTTTGATTAAAAATCGCTATATTGCTCGCACATTTATCATGCCTGGGCAAAAATTACGTAAAAAATCTGTTAGACAAAAACTAAGTGCAATAGAGCTTGAGTTTAAGGGAAAAAATGTTCTTCTAGTTGATGATTCAATCGTGCGAGGAACCACTAGTGAGCAAATTGTAAAAATGGCTCGAGATGCTGGCGCTAAAAAAGTCTTTTTTGCTTCTGCTGCGCCTGCTGTTCGCTACCCTAACGTATATGGTATTGACATGGCCAGTGAAAAAGAGTTTGTCGCTCACAAAAGAACTACAGAAGAAGTCTGTCAAACTATTGGTGCTGATAGGCTCATTTATCAAGACTTGGAAGACCTGATTTGGTGTGTTCGACAAGGCAATAAAAACATTACACAATTTGACTGCTCTTGTTTTGATGGAGAATATATCACAGGTGACATTAATCAAAAATACTTGGATAATATTGAAGCTATTAGAGCAGACTCAGTTAAAGAAAAAAACCATACCAACGAAAGCTCGGAACTTATCTGTAATGATGTAGAATGAACTTCATGTACTAATTATTGAAAACTAATGACAACTCTTAATTTTAATACTCAAGCCATTCGAGAAGGCTACCGTATGACAACTGAACAGGAGCATTCTGAAGCAATATTTATGACTTCAAGCTTTGTATTTGAATCAGCTGAGCAAGCGGCTAATCGATTTTCTAAAGAAGAGCCTGGTAACATTTATGCACGATTTACCAATCCTACTGTAGAGGCGTTTGAAAAAAAATTAGCAGCACTGGAAGGTGCTCAAGATTGTGTAGCCACCTCTTCTGGAATGGCTGCTATTTTTGCAACAATCATGACACTCTTAAAGTCAGGGGATCATATTGTTGCTTCTCGCAGCATGTTTGGCACAACAATTGTTTTGCTTAACGATATTATTTCAAGGTTTAATATTGATATTAGTTTTGTTGATTTATCAGATTTACAGGCTTGGCAGAATGCTATTACCCAAGATACCAAGCTCTTCTTACTCGAAACCCCTTCTAACCCTTTAGGACATGTAGTTGATATAGAAGCTCTGAGTAAGATTTCTAAAAATCATGGTATTTTATTAGCTGTTGATAATTGCCTATTAACCCCGGCACTGCAAAACCCTATCGCACTAGGTGCGGATATCGTTATCCATTCTGCCACTAAATATATTGATGGACAAGGTCGCTGTTTAGCAGGTGCAGTATTAGGCACAACTGATATTATTGAACAAGTTCATGGATTTGTCAGAACTACTGGCCCCAGTTTAAGCGCTTTTAACGCCTGGATTGTTCTTAAAGGCCTAGATACACTAAGTTTAAGAATGGAAGCACATTCAAAGAATGCTATGAAGATGGCATTGTGGCTAGAACAGCAGAACAATATAGAAAAGGTTTATTATTTAGGACTAGAATCTCATCCACACCATCAATTAGCTAAAATACAACAATCTGGATTTGGCGGCATTGTCTCTTTCGAAGTTAAAGGAGGCCTTAAATCGGCTTTTAAGCTCATTAATGCGACAGAAATTTTTTCGATTACTGCCAATCTTGGCGATACGAAGTCGACGATCACTCATCCTGCCAGCACAACTCATGGACGACTAACAGATGATGAGAAGTCATATGCCAATATCTCTGAAGGATTAATCAGACTCTCTATTGGTCTTGAGAATATAGATGATTTGATGGCAGATATAAGTAAAGGACTTTAATGTATAATTTCAGCAAAATAGACATAAGGTAACTCTATGCAAAACTCATATTCATACGAAGAATTAATCCGATGTGGCAACGGTGAATTATTTGGCCCTGGCAATGCACAATTACCACAACCACCTATGCTTATGTTTGATAGAATCACTCATATCTCAGATGAAGGTGGTGCGCATGGTAAAGGTGAAATTATTGCTGAACTTGATATTAAGCCTGATTTATGGTTTTTCAACTGTCACTTTAACAATGACCCGGTCATGCCCGGCTGCTTAGGGTTGGATGCCATGTGGCAATTAATTGGCTTTCATTTAGGCTGGTTAGGCGGACCAGGGCGCGGTCGCGCACTAGGTGGCAATATTAAATTTACTGGGCAAGTATTGCCCTCAGCTAAAAAAATAACTTATCGTATCAATCTTAAACGTGTAATTGCTCGAAAGCTTTACATGGGTATTGCTGATGCAACGATGGAAGTAGATGGGAAAATAATCTATGAAGCCAACGACCTAAAAGTAGGTCTATTTACTGATACGAGTGCTTTTTAATGAATAGAGTTGTTATCACTGGAATGGGGATTGTTTCTAGCTTAGGCGCAAACTGCGACGAAGTTTTAGAATCCTTAAAAACAGCAAAATCTGGTATAAAATTTGATGAAAAATACGCAGAGTTGGGACTTAGATCGCACGTTTCTGGACAAATAGCTGAAGTCGATCCAAGCACAATTATTGATCGAAAAATGATGCGCTTTATGGCAGACGCTGCTATTTACAACGCCATTGCACTAGATCAAGCTATCAACCAAGCTGGACTTACCGAAGAGCAAGTATCCAACCCACGCACAGGTCTAATTATGGGATCAGGCGGCGCTTCAAACCAAAATGTGGTTGAAGCCGCTGACATTTTAAGAGAAAAAGGTATCAAACGTGTAGGGCCTTACCGCGTTCCGCGAACAATGGGTTCAACAACATCAGCCTGCTTGTCGACCATGTTTAAAATTAAAGGAATTAATTACTCAATTAGCTCAGCCTGTTCGACATCGGCTCACTGTATTGGTAATGCCATGGAACAAATTCAACTAGGCAAACAAGATGTTGTATTTGCGGGTGGTGGTGAAGAGCTAGACTGGTCACTAACCATGTTATTCGACGCGATGGGTGCACTCTCTAGCAAATATAATGAAACGCCTAATAAGGCTTCTCGTGCTTACGATGCTGATCGTGATGGTTTTGTTATCTCTGGTGGTGGTGGTGCCTTAGTATTAGAATCACTAGAGCACGCGCAAGCTCGCGGTGCCACTATACTAGCAGAGCTTACAGGTTACGGTGCAACCTCTGACGGTTATGACATGGTTGCACCATCAGGGGAAGGTGCAAGGCGCTGTATGGAGCTTGCCATCTCAACTGTTGATGGTCCAATTGATTATATCAATGCACATGGTACATCAACCCCTGTGGGTGATGTTAAAGAATTGGGTGCTATTAAAGAAGTTTTCGGTGACAATATACCAAGTGTAGGCTCAACAAAGTCTCTATCAGGTCATGCATTAGGTGCTGCAGGTGTGAATGAAGCGATTTATTCACTACTTATGATGGAAAACAATTTTATGGCTGAATCTGTCAATATTGAAAATCTTGATGAGGCTGCTGAAGGAGTGCCAATCGTTCGTTCAACTACTATTCAATCAATTAATCGAGTGATGTCGAATAGTTTTGGATTTGGTGGCACGAATGCTTGTTTGGTATTTGAAAAATTTAATACTTAGTTCAAGAAAAAAACATTAAAAAAGCCGCCTAATTAGCGGCTTTTTTAACACTTACGACTCAGTCTTAAGGTCTTGTATCAACTTCCTGTTTTTCTTTCTCTGAAGGCAACATATCCTCTTTAGTAATACCCATAACCAGGATCACTGAACTTGCCACATAAATAGAAGAGTAAGTACCAATTAAAACACCGACCAATAATGCCATGGCAAAGCTATGAATAATCTCTCCACCCAAAAAGAATAAAGCCAACAACACCAATAAAGTTGTTAGTGAGGTCATAATGGTTCTCGATAATGTTTGATTTAACGCACCATTAACAATTTTTGCTGGATCAACATGACGTGTTGATAGAAAGTTTTCCCGAATTCGATCAAAAACAACAATGGTGTCATTAAGAGAATAACCAATCACTGCAAGAATAGCCGCCAATACAGTTAGATCAAATTCAAATTCAAATAAAGAAAAAAAGCCTAAAGTTATAATAACATCATGAATCAAGGCCGAAATAGAGCCTAGTGCAAAACGATATTCGAAGCGAAATGCTACATAAATCAAAATACCAATCAATGCATATAGCATTGCCAAGCCTCCGTCATTGGTTAGCTCTTCGCCAACCTTTGGACCAACAAACTCAACTCGACGAATATCGACATCATCGCCCAAAAGTCTGATAATTTTCGTACTAAGCTTAGCACTTGAAATTGTTTGCGGTTCAAGTCGGATTAAAATTTCATTAGTTGAGCCAAAATACTGAACATTGGCACCATTGAAACCAGACTCGGTCAATGTTTTACGAATCTCCGATAAATCGGCACTCTGCTGATAACCCACTTCAATCAAGGTGCCACCAGTAAAATCAATGCCCAACTTAAGTCCGTTAGTTGATAAAGAAAAAACACTAAGCGCAATCAAAACAGTAGAGAGAATGACTGCATACATACGCTTTCCAACAAAATCAATAGTCGGAATATTTAAAGCTTTCAGGCTCATATCGAAATCTCCTCTAACTTCTTGCCACCATAAATTTTGTTAATAATGGCGCGCGACACAATAATGGCGGTAAACATGGATGTCACAAGACCAATCGACAAAGTAATAGCGAAGCCTTTAATTGGACCCGTCCCAAAACTAAACAAAACTAAAGCGGCAATCAGTGTGGTGATATTTGCATCGGCAATAGTCAGCATTGCCTTGTCATAGCCTGCGGCAATGGCTTTTTGAATGTTGCTATCTGAGCCCAATTCTTCTTTAATACGCTCAAAAATAAGCACATTTGCATCGACTGCCATGCCAACGGTCAGCACAATACCTGCAATCCCTGGCAAAGTTAATGTTGCTTGTAATAATGACAAGACCGCTACAATCATGACTAGATTTAGTGTGAGTGCAATATTTGCTACCAGGCCAAAAACACGGTAGCGAAACGCCATAAAAATCAACACCAAAATAAAACCAACAATAACACTCATTACGCCTTTGGCAATATTGTCAGCACCTAGACTTGGACCAATCGTGCGCTCTTCAATAATTTCAATAGGCGCCGAAAGCGAGCCTGCTCTTAATAAGAGCGACAAGTTTCTAGCTTCACGAGCACTATCAATGCCTGTAATTTGGAATCTAGATGAGAATGTTCCCTGGATGGTGGCCGCATTAATAATATCCTGAGTCTTTGAGCGATTTTTAACTAATTTGCCATTTTCCAACACGGTTTCAACTTTATTTTCAATAAAGACAACAGCCATACGGTGATGCAAATATCTTTTAGTGGTATCTAGCATAGCTCGACCACCAGCGCTATCTAATGTAATGTTTACCATCGGCGCAGCATTCTCTGAGTCAACACCTGAAGCCGCACCAGTAATATTCTCGCCCGTTGCAATTACACGTGTTTTAAGCAATAATGGGCGTCCATCTCTAAAATAATACAGCTTAGAGCCGATCGGAGCTCTGCCAGACTGAATGGCAATTTGCGGGTCATTTTTCTCATCAACTAAACGAAATTCCAGTGTCGCTACAGCGCCCAAAATTTCTTTTGCACGCGCCGTATCTTGCACGCCTGGAAGCTGTACAACAATTCGCTCTAAACCCTGTTGCTGGATAATAGGCTCTGCCACACCAAGCTCATTGACTCGATTTCTTAATGTGGTTATATTTTGTTTGAGTGCATGGATTTTAGCTTCCGACAAAGCGCTGTCAGTAATGCCAATACTCACAAACAAATCATCCTCATGAGCAACATCCAAAACTATTAAATCGCTTAATTCAGATTTGATCAAACCTAAACCAGTGTCCTTTGCCACTGGTGTTTTAAAATGCACCAATAACGAATCCTTTTCTTTTTTGATGCTTTTATAGAGTCGATCTTGTCGCAACAACGTGCGCAACTCGTTATAAGATTTATCAAGCGAACTATTAGCTACCGCCTGCATATCAACCTCTAAAAGAAAATGGACCCCACCACGCAGATCTAAACCAAGAGACATTGCCTTGCCTCCTAAGCTTGACAACCATGATGGAATAGATGGAGCTAAGTTGAGGGCTGTTACATAATTACGACCCATTTTTTGTTTTAGGACTTCCTTGGCACCTAGTTGAGACTTAGTATCCTCAAATCTTGCCAAAACTCGACGACCAACTAGTTCGATTGATTTATAACTTACCTTTTGTTCATCTAGTATTATTTTAACTTTATCTAAGTCAGCCTCAACAACTGCCGCATCACCTGCAGCAGAAATTTGCACTGCCAAATCCGATCCATAAATATTCGGTAAAGCATATAAGGCTGACAGCAATAAAAAGAATGCGATTAACGTATTCTTAAGTGCAGAAAATTGATTCATAGGGGCTTTGGGTTAATTAAATTTTGGCACTACCTTTAGGTAATTTTTGATTAATACCTTGTTTTTGTACTTTAACTACAACATTTTGCGCAATTTCTAAAGTGGCAAAAGATTCATCAACAGATTTCACCTTTCCAACAACACCGCCATTTGTCACCACTTCGTCACCCTCTTTTAAAGCACCTAATAAAGTTTTATGTTCTTTTGCACGTTTTTGCTGAGGTCTGATGAGTAAAAAATACATCAGCACAAACATGATAATCAAAAATGGCAAGCCACCCATTGGGTCACCGGCACCATTAGCTGCGTCTTCTGCGTATGCAGGGGCAATCATTAAATCTAATAAATTCATCTTTTTTCTCCTATTAATTAATAATGTCTAAACCACCCCATATAGCTATGCAACACGGCTGGTACTTTAATACTGCCATCAGCTTGCTGATGGTTTTCTAATACAGCAACCAACGCCCGGCCTACAGCAAGACCTGAACCATTTAAGGTATGTAATAACTCCGATTTGTTGGTTTCTTTATTTTTATATCTAAGCTGTAAACGGCGCGCTTGAAAATCTTCAAAACAAGAACAAGAAGAAATTTCTCTATAGGCCTGTTGACCTGGCAGCCACACTTCCAAATCGTAAGTTTTTGCTGCCGAAAATCCTAAATCACCGGCACATAAGTTTACTTTGCGATAAGGCAGTTCAAGTGCTTGTAAGATGCCTTCAGCATGAGACGTTAAGACCTCTAAAGCTTTATAAGAATCTTGGGCTTTAACCACCTGTACCAATTCTACTTTTTCAAATTGGTGTTGTCGAATCAAGCCGCGTGTATCACGCCCATAAGCGCCCGCTTCTGATCTAAAGCTCGGCGTATGGCCTACAAACTTTAATGGCAAATCCTTTTCATCCACCATACGATCACGCATCATATTAGTAATTGGCACTTCACCTGTTGGAATCAGATAAAGTGTCTTAGCATCACCTTCTTCTCCATGTAGATGTGTTTTAAATAGATCTGCTTCAAATTTAGGCAATTGCCCTGTGCCTGTCAATGATTCACTATTGACTAAATAGGGGACATAAGCTTCTACATAGCCATTTTTTTCACTATGTTGGTCTAGCATAAATTGCGTTAATGCACGATGCAGTCGCGCAATCTTACCCGTCATAACAGAGAATCTGGCGCCTGAAATTTTAGCAGCAGTTTCAAAATCTAGACCGTGCATCTCGCCCAAATCCACATGATCTTTAACCTCAAAATCATACACGCCTGGTGTACCCCATTTTGACACCTCAACATTATCATCCTCAGAATTGCCAGAAGGGACCGACTGATGAGGAATATTAGGCATTGATAAAGCAATGGTATCAATTTTTTTTTGGATTTCTTGCAATTCAGACTTGGCATGATCCAACTCATCGCCCAGGTTTGCAACTGCATCTAGCAAAGGCTTAATGTCTTCACCGGCAGCTTTCGCTTTGCCAATAGATTTGGATTGCGTATTACGCAAATTTTGCAGCTCTTGCGTTTTAACCTGATTTTTTTTACGACTATTTTCAAGCTCTGATAACACCTTGATATCAAAAGAAAAATTGCGTCTACTAAGAGCTTGTGCGACTGTCTCTACATCATTTCTTAGTTGCTTTCTACTTAGCATTGTTATATAATGGTTTCCTTATATTGGTTTGAAATTCTTTTAGACCTAAGAATTCAAATAAAACTTATTACGGAAATTATACTATGTTTAACTCTTTTTCATCTACAGATGCATGCAAACTATTAGCTAAAGGCGCCCAACTTGTCGATGTCAGAACAGCGGCGGAGTTTGCTCGTGGCGCACTGCCAAACGCTATCAGTTTGCCACTTCAAGGCATTATGAATGCCAACAATGTCATTGACAAAGACAAAGCAATTATTTTATATTGTTTAAGTGGTGCTCGTTCAGCAACCGCCAAAAACTACCTGACACAGATGGGCTTTACAGAAGTACATGATCTAGGTTCGTTCAAAAACTACAACTGCGAATAATTTCCCTTTGCAATTACCGGTAATTACTTCTGTATTGCTTGTTAAAATTCTCTTATTTTAGAAAAAGCAGCAATATTAAATGAGAGTCAAAAGTACCTGGCACAAAACTCAAATCAAAACCATTGATGATATTGCTGGAGCGCTCGCATTTAACGCTTGGCGCATTACCAAAAACCAACTAACCGACCTGATCAATGAAGCTTATGTGATTGAAAAAGAACAAGTTTTTGATGTGATTCAAGAATATTTGTGCTATTTAATTCAATGTGTCGATAGGCTAACCTTCGACATTCTTGATGCTAAAAAACGTCAAGAACTCGTCATCGCGCTTGCCAAACAATCTGCTGATTATTATCACGAAAACAAAGGTGAACGCATTGGAGCTGGCGACCATTGGCAGGAGTTTATCCAAACTTATAACGAGCGCGCACAAGATTATAGCGATTACGCCTTTCAAGATAGCGAACCTAACTATTTATTCATGCGCTATTTTGGCGAAAAAATCAAACACGCCATGACGGCAGTAGACGATAAATGGATCATTCAACAAATAGTTGAAATTCAAGCGCCCAAAGCTTTTCAAGCTATTCGAAAAAGCGTTAATGACTTAGTTTCTGTCAAACAAATTATCTCAAAAGAAGAAAAGGTAGAGAGAGAAAAGGACAAAGTCCCACGCTCTAAACGCAAATCTACACGTCAAGACGCCGCCTACAATAACAAATCTTCAAGCGATCATATTGTTTAACTTGTAATTTCCTCTAATCGCCCCTAAGTATTAATTAACATTAACAATAATTAAGGAGTGGCAATGATTACCATGTGTACACATTGTGGCGGACTGAACAACATACCAAGCAATAAACTCAGTAATAACCCAACTTGTGGAAAATGTCAAAACCCCCTTTATCAGGGCGAACCAATCTCCATGAATGGCGCACAGCTAACTCGCGCAATTGAAAAGACTGATGAGCTTTTAGTGGTAGATTTTTGGGCAACTTGGTGTGGACCGTGCCAACAATTTGCACCAACATTTAAACAAGCTGCTAGTCAGCTAGAGCCTAATGCTCGTTTTATTAAAATTGAAACTGAGGCTGAGCAGACTATCTCCGCTAAATACAGCATTCGCTCTATCCCAACGTTAGTGATGTTTAAAAATGGCCAGGAAATTGATCGTGTATCGGGCGCTTTGAGTATAAAAGACCTTACTCATTGGATAAAAAATCATACTTAGAAAAAAACAGGGAATTGATTTGTAGAATTTTTTTTAAGTTAGGATATATAAATCAAATCTTCTGATTGTCTTCTCCTCCCGGTAACTTCTCTTTTGCCAGCCATATTGCTAGCATGCAAAATGTAAACACAAGCACTGTTAAGGCAATCTCCCAGCCAACAACTTTTGGCTCAGAAATAGTCATCAATATAGCTGACACAAATCCTAACAGTAAAGCGTTCATTCCTTCTTTTATGCTAGGCGAGAAAAGCAAGAAAAGCAAGTCAATACTCGCAGCCAAAGCCAAGGCAAAAGCAGCTGTCTTAAGTGGATGAGTATGACTAATAAGATCTAGATTTGTTTTGCCTAGTAATGGGCCTAAGCTAATATCGAATAGAGCTAGTACAATTACAAAAAACGCCACTGTAGCAATAACTATTTCAGCAGATACTTTAATTTTAAGAGCGATGTTAGTTATTTTATCCATAGTTTTTTTCATTGTTAATCAAGCATGCCTCTTATATAGTTCGTTGGACTGGTAAATGATTGGACACCACGACTCATATCATTTCTCATAATATTCATATCTCGACTCATGATTGCAATAGATGGCGCCATAAGTTCTATAGATGAACGCATACTGTCTAGATCATCAGACATTAATTGGTACATATTATTAATGTTACTATCTAAATCCTTAACCGTTACTCTGAGTCCAATAAACTCATTCTTCATTGTGCTCATATCGCCAGACATTGTGTAAATATTTTTAGATATGCCGCTTATATCACTACGCAATACTTTTATATCACCACTCATTTGATTTATATTAAGACTCATCTGATTTATATTGCCTGCCATTGATGAAATATCCTCTCTCATATAACGCATAGAAAGCATCATATCGTACATTACATACATCATCATACCTCCACCTAATAAAACGGCAATTATCGCTAATATTTTTGATATTAAAATATTACTCTGCATATTCTCTCCTTAAGGACTGTCTTCAAAGTTAACAATACCCTAAAGACTCTTTAAATATTCTAATAAACTTAACTTGTCTTTTTTGGATAAATTTACTCCGTATTCATGTCCTGAATTTAAATTTCCAGGCAGTTTTGTATCAATAAGAAGCGTATTTACGCCAGTATTATTTTCAGAAAAACCAACCTTTACTGGGTCGAATTTTGGTGATCCAGTTCTAAACCTATCAGGTCGATTGTTTTCTGCTTCTAAAAGATCTGCAAGCGTCGGCACGGAGCCATTATGGAGAAATGGTCCGGTTGCCCAAACACCATTAAGTGGTTTTGCACGATATTGAGCTGTCTCCAAACTTTCCAAACATTTCGAATCTGTTTTAGAAAAGCCCGCTCCATTCTTGGCAATTAAATCATACAAAGCGGATTTATTATTATCTCGCATTTTAAGTGTTGACGCTATTTGCTCTGGGGTAGCATTAGCATTTTGCATCTGTTCTATCAGTCGTTTATCAGACTCTCTGGTCTCTATATTTGGATTAGACAGATAATCAGCAACTGTTTTTTCTGCAGAAGAGAAAAAACCCTTAAAAATATCAGCTAAAGATCCTATCAATTCACTTTTCTCTTTGCTCAAATCATTAATAATTACAGCTACACTCATATGGTCAAGAATCTGATTGGCATAAGTTTCTTGGCATAAAGGTGTTCCAACGATGTAAGAAGAGTTTCTACCTTCAAGTGGGCCCGTAGCCACAACGCGCGATGCATATGACATTGCCGTACCTGGGTCAGTGCCTATTTCAGTTAATGCAGTATTATTAATTTGAATGGTATTTAAAACCCTACTCTTGCTAGAGTCAATTTCAACGTGACATGAAGCACAATGAGATTTATAAATTTTAGAACCCTCCTTAACTAAACTATCATTTAGTTTAGGTAAAAAACCCCTAACAGAAAGCTCTTTCCAAGAAGGCGAGCGAAGAGTTTTTAACTTATCTTCAATATCAATTAGATTTGTTGTTTTAATAGAATTTTCATATCCAGCATTTAGCTTAGAACTTATAGTTGAAACCTCCCCAAAAACTCCAAGAACTTGTCCAACATTTCTTGCAAGAACGCCAGCATGGTCATTTGGAACCACGCCAATATATTGAACAAAATCTAGATATGGTGTATCCCAAATATATGGATAACTAGCAGGTGCGTTAGCAGGGCGTGCATTGTCTGGCCTGTTTATCATTTTTGCAGTAACCTGATTAAGTATAACATTCAAAGCATCAGCTCGGCCTGGACCTGGTAAAGTTTCTGCGTTATTGCGTGCATGCCAGTTCTGTTGTTTTTGAATAGCAGTCCTAAGGCGAGCTTTAACCTTAGCAGTATCTTGACCTAAGCGCTCAGAAAATCTATTAAGTTTGTCGGAGTCTTTGTATGTAGCCTCCATACTTGCGAGAAGATTTTTCATAAATGACCATAAATCAAAATGAGATACACCCCCATCAACTAAAACCGTCTTGGAGTCAATGACAACTTCTGACGTGTGACAAGCAGCGCAATTTATACCCAAATGACGTTCGTTGCTATATAAACTGTTATCTATTGTCATTCCAATAGGCAAGGCGTCTATATTACTATGAGATTTTGTCCATGGAATTAATCCAAAGTTTTTTAAGTGCGTATCACTTCTAAATAAATCTGTGCTGTTTGACTGTTCTAGTGCAAGAAACCAATCATATAAGATGATAGGAGAGCCTTGCGGTGTAAAATAGAAAAAGTCACGATCAGATTCATCCCATCCTTGATCTAGTATCACTAAATGGGAATCATTATCAAAAAATGCAAAAAGTTGCTGTGTTGAAACTAAAAGCATTAACGTAATAGCTTGCAACAACTTACTTAAAGATTTCATAAATATTTTTTACTCACATTTGGTATCGACACGGTTAATTTCATAATTGCAATTAATTATCATTATTCATCGTTCGACGAACATTACTTGTTTTATCGTAAACCATTCCGCGCATAGCGTTAATGACACCTAAAGGCTTATGATCTTCGATAGAATGCCAAGGGTTATAACTAAGCTTTTCACACATAGTATTATTGCCTGCTGTATCAAAAGTTTGAGGAGGAATAATAATTTGAGCAATTGGCACAAATGGAAATTTATCTTCGTCCCAATTGTCGTAATTGTTTAAATCAACACCAGAGAGTGCGCCTCTATCTTGCAGCATAAACTCCATGCAAGCAGATTTATTTTTTAAAGTTTCTTGCATGGAGTCTCTTAAGAAATTCTTTCCAGATGTTTTATCAGACTTTACTTGCATATTAGGATTACACGAACGAACTGAGTATCTTACGACATGAGGATTAATATCTTTAGAGCCAAGCTGATAAGGGGTTACTGAGTAATACTGTGTAAAAAGAGGGTTGTCTATATGTTGAGAAAGCATCTTGGCGGCAGTAATAGTACCATTTAACCCAATATCAAATGGTATATGCAAAAAATCAGATATTTTTCCAGCATCAAATCGTTCAAAAAATTCTGCTGAGCTTTTAGTATCATTTAAAAAAAATGAAGGATGAGAAAGTAAAACAAAATCCTGTGAATCTTTATAAATAGGATCTTTAATTAATTTAGTGCCATTGACTCCAAATACCTTTATTGCCATCCCTCTAGTATCTCCATCACGATCATCACCAGAACCATTAGTAGAGCCATTGGAGAAGCGAATTAAAGCTTTATATGAGGCACCAGGTTTGAAAATTCCTTTAGCGAGTGTAGTATTTTTTAAGTTATTATTAATTTTAAATTCACTCTTAACACATCCGTTTGCTTTCGCATGAACATTTCTTCGTGCATATCCTTTAACATATTCAGAAAGAACTTTATCAGATAAAGTTTTAACTACTCGTTGTGTATCGTTTACTTCTTGTGGTTCTAATATATCAGTAATTTGATAACGAGAACTCTCTTGCGATGATAGAGTACCGAGAGCAATGCTCTGTGTTGATAGATTTATAGTTAGTATAAAAAAAAGTATTTGTGTTATTTTATTCATTCTACTTACTCCTTAATTTCGGCAATAAGTTAATATGAATTTATTTTCACTAATCTTATTATTGATTAATTATACATACTTAGTTGAGAATAGAAAAAAATCTAATAAATGAGATAAAAAATATTAGACAAAAAAATACCCCAATATTCTGATTGAATATTGGGGTATTTAGAATTAAAGCCTAGCAATGTCCTACTCTCACATGGGGAGACCCCACACTACCATCGGCGCTAAGTGGTTTCACTTCTGAGTTCGGAATGGGATCAGGTGGGTCACACTTGCTATTGTCACTA
>JAHZKM010000091.1 GCA_022600395.1 Pseudomonadota bacterium
AAAATTACTGGTCCATGGGATGAGCCCACTATTGAAAATATATCAACCATTTTATAATGGGGCTATTAATTATTGACAGCACAATTTATGAAGCACATAAAACAGCATTTTTTTCATCCAAAAACTCCTCAAATAACCAGCTATTCTTCTCATTTTGGGATGAAAAATACACTATTTTTTATACACCCTAAATCGCACTCTCAATAATTAACAGCCCATGATCGAACAATTACTAGATGACCATCATCTAAATCAAGAAACAGTTTATTCATTGTTGTCCTCTTTAGTCAGCAAAACGCCTGATTATGCAGATTTGTATTTTCAGTATTCGGTAGCTGAATCGTGGTTTTTAGAAGAAAGTATTGTTAAATCAGGGACTTATAATATTAGTCATGGCGTGGGCGCTCGCAGTGTTAATGGCGAACAAACAGGCTTTGCTTATTCAGACGATTTAAATAGAGATGCTATTGAAAAAGCCATTGATTTTGCTAAAGGCGTTAGTAACAGTCATTCGCCTGCACCAATGCAAACTTTTCAATCAATACCTGAGATTGCTAAATATAGTAACCTTAATCCGCTAGGTAGTCTTAGCTCTCAAGAAAAAGTTGATTTTTTAAATCGTATTGATGCGCTTGCTAGAAAAGAGCCAAAAGTTAAGCAAGTTAGCGCTTCTATTTCTGGCGCTTATTCTGAAGTGCTAATTGCTTCAAGTGATGGTGTGTATCAAAAAGATTATCGCCCTATGGTTCGGGTGAGTGTTAGTGTGATTGTGGAGCATGACGGACGTATTGAATCTGCTTCAAGCGGCGGCGGCGGGCGTTATGATTATCGCTACTTTATTGACCATAATTTAGATGAAATTTATGTCAACGAGGCAATTAGACAAGCATTAGTGGCGCTAGAATCCAAAGGTGCGCCAGCAGGCAATATGCCAGTCATTCTAGGGCCAGGCTGGCCTGGTGTATTGCTACATGAGGCGATTGGGCACGGTCTAGAGGGAGATTTTAATCGTAAAGGCTCTTCGGTATTTACCGACAGAATAGGCGAGCAAGTAGCTAGCTCAAAATGCAGTATTGTTGATAACGGCACCTTGTCTAATAGACGTGGCAGTCTAACGATTGATGACGAGGGCACACCTACTCAAAATACCACGCTGATTGAAAACGGTATTCTTAATAGTTATTTGTTCGATAAGATGAATGCTAAGTTAATGGGGGTTGAGTCAACAGGTAATGGACGCCGTGAATCTTATGCGCATATACCTATGCCACGAATGACTAACACCTACATGCTTAATGGAACAGATCATATTGATGATATGATTGCCTCAGTTGATGAGGGTATTTATGCACTTAATTTTGATGGCGGGCAAGTCGACATTACCTCAGGCAAGTTTGTTTTTAGTGCGAATGAGGCATATTTGATCAAAAATGGCAAAATATCTCACCCTATTAAGGGTGCTACTTTAATCGGCGCTGGCGATGAAGTATTAAAGAAAATCTCTATGGTAGCAAACGACTTAAAGCTGGACGGTGGTATTGGTGTTTGTGGCAAAGACGGGCAATCTGTGCCAGTCGGCGTAGGCCAGCCCAGCCTCAAGATTGACGAGCTAACCGTTGGTGGGACGCAGTTAAATCCATAGAATTTACGCTTGAATGTATTTGTCGTTATCTGTAGATAGCGCAGTCAAATTAGATATAATATTTAAATTGAAATTTTAACGTTGGAGCGTTGGGTGTTAGAAAACTATCTACCTATTGTTGTATTTATCATGCTGGGACTTGGGTTTGGCGCTGGGCCTATGTTGATTGGCTATTTGCTAGGACCAAGCAAGCCTGATAAAGAGAAAAATTCGCAATTCGAATGTGGCTTCCCTGCGTTTGATGATTCACGCATGTATTTTAACGTGCGCTACTATTTAGTGGCCATTTTGTTTATTTTGTTCGATCTAGAGGTGGCTTTCGTTTTCCCATGGGCAGTGGTGCAATCTCAGCTGGACTGGTTTGGTTTTATTGCAATGAGTATTTTTTTATTCTTGTTGGTCGTAGGTTTCATCTACGAATGGAAGAATGGAGCTCTGGAGTGGGAATAAGCAATGGCTATTGATGGATTAATGAAAGAAGGATTTGTAACTACCTCGCTTGACAGTGTCATTAATTGGGCGCGAACAGGTTCGCTATGGCCAATGACATTTGGTTTGGCTTGTTGTGCGGTAGAGATGATGGAAGCGGGCTCTTCACGCTACGATTTAGACCGCTTTGGTATTGTGTTTAGACCCACTCCTCGTCAATCAGATTTGATGATTGTAGCCGGCACACTAACCAACAAAATGGCGCCCGCGCTTAGAAAGGTTTATGATCAAATGCCAGAGCCTCGCTGGGTAATCTCTATGGGTTCGTGCGCGAATGGCGGCGGGTATTATCATTATTCTTATGCAGTGGTTCGCGGTTGTGACCGAATTGTTCCGGTAGATATCTACGTACCAGGTTGTCCACCAACTGCAGAGGCCTTGTTATATGGAATTATGCAATTACAAGACAAAATTCGTCGAACGAGTACGATTGCACGCACATGATTATGCAAGAACTAACAGAAAAATTAGAAGAGAGTTTTGAGGGTGCTGATTTAGTATCAGCATTCGGTGAGCTAACCTTAACTGTTGATAGTGCTGATATTATCGATACATGCTTAAAGTTGCGCGACCAACTAGAATTTGACACCTTGGTGGATTTGTGCGGTGTTGATTACCTAACTTACGGTCAATCAGAATGGGCGGGTGATGCTAGCAATTCTGGTTTTTCTAGAGGTCGACACGCACAAGGTGAAAAGGATACACATCAGCAGCGTTTTGCTGTGGTTTATCATCTTTTGTCTGTGAGTAAAAATTACCGTATTCGAGTTAAAACTTTTGTTAATGAGGCTGAGCCTATTATTAAATCAGTGACGGGTATTTGGTCGTCAGCTGATTGGTATGAGCGTGAAGCCTTTGATTTAATGGGCATTTTGTTTGAAAATCACACTGATTTACGCCGAATTCTAACGGATTATGGCTTTGTTGGTCATCCACTGCGTAAAGATTTTCCGCTGATTGGCGAGGTAGAGATGCGATATGATGAAGAGTTGGGTCGTGTGTTGTATGAGAAGGTTAGCATTGAACCAAATGTTAGTGTTCCTAGGGTAATTAGGAAAGGATAAAGATGGCTGAAATTCGTAACTATACCCTTAACTTTGGTCCGCAACATCCTGCAGCTCATGGCGTATTGCGCCTAATTTTAGAAATTGATGGTGAGGTGATTGAGCGCGCTGATCCACATATCGGCTTGCTACATCGCGGTACCGAAAAGCTCGTAGAATCAAAGCCATACAATCAATCAATCGGCTATATGGATCGCTTGGACTATGTATCCATGATGTGTAATGAGCATGCTTATGTGATGGCTATTGAAACTATGCTTGAGCTAGAAGTGCCAGAGAGAGCTCAATATATTCGTGTAATGTTTGATGAGATTACGCGAATTTTAAATCACTTGATGTGGCTTGGAACGCACGCACTTGATGTGGGCGCAATGAGTATTTTCTTGTATGCTTTTCGCGAACGCGAAAAGCTGATTGATTGTTATGAAGCGGTTTCAGGCTCGCGTATGCATGCGACCTATTATCGCCCGGGTGGTGTTTATCGCGATCTGCCAGAGCGTATGCCAAAATATCTTAAAACCGATACGCGTACTGAGAAAGAATTAAAAGCCATGAACGAAAATCGTCAAGGCTCATTACTAGATTTTATTGAAGATTTTGTAAAAGAGTTCCCTCGACATATCAAACAATATGATGACCTGTTGACTGAAAATAGAATTTGGAAGCAGCGTTTGGTTAATATTGGTATTGTGTCGGCTAAGCGTGCAAAGCAACTAGGCTTTACAGGTCCAATGTTGCGTGGCTCTGGCGTGGCTTGGGATTTGAGAAAAAATCAGCCATATGCGGTATATGATCAACTTGAATTTGATATTCCAGTTGGCGTTACTGGTGATAGCTATGACCGTTACTTGGTGCGTATGGAAGAGTTGCGCCAGTCTAATAAAATTATTGGCCAGTGTGTGTCATGGCTTAAAGCTAATCCAGGTCCGGTGATGAGTGATGATAAGAAAGTTTCACCACCTAAACGTGGCGATATGAAAGACGATATGGAGTCTTTGATCCACCACTTTAAATTATTTACCGAAGGTTATTCATTACCCGAGGGAGAAGTGTATAAGACCGTTGAGCACCCTAAAGGTGAGTTTGGTATTTACCTTATTTCTGATGGCGCTAACAAGCCTTATCGCGTTAAGATTAGAGCGCCTGGTTTTGCACATCTAGCCTCAATGGATGAGATGACTAAAGGTCATATGCTCTCAGATGTGGTTACCATAATCGGTACACAAGATATTGTTTTTGGAGAAATTGATCGATGATAAACTTCTTCTTTTTTGATTTTTCTGCGTTACGCTTAAAAAATACTCAGTTATATAGCTTGCACTTCACGACTTCGTCTTTTTTTACACAAGCCTTGAAAAATAAAAAAATATTCGCTTCTAAAGTTAAGGGTTTTGCATAATGATTTCAGATAACGCAAAAAAACAAATCGACGATTGGATAGCAAAATATCCACAAGGACGTCAAAGCTCTGCAGTCATGGAAGCATTGAAGATTGTCCAGGCAGAAAATGCAAATCAGCTGAGCCATGATTCGATTCAGGCAGTTGCAGATTATTTAAATATGCCAGGTATTGCTGCTGCGGAAGTGGCTACCTTTTATGAAAATTACAATCACCAGCCTGTGGGCAAACACATTATTCGTTTTTGCCATAATATTTCGTGCATGCTAAACGGTTCAGACGATTTGATTGCTCATCTTGAAACGAAATTGGGTGTTAAAACTGGCGAAGTCACTAAAGATGGCTTGATTAGTGTAAAAAAAGTAGAGTGCTTAGGTGCTTGCGTGGGTGCGCCAATGTTTCAGATTGGTGATCAATACTATGAGAATTTAACTACTGATAAAATTGACGACATTGTGGATGGCCTTAAATGAATGAAGTTTGTTTTAAAAACTTAGATAAAGACCAGTGTTGGTCGTTAGAAACTTATGAGGCCAGTGGTGGTTATAGCACTTGGCGCAAGATTATTAAAGGTGAATACACGCCAGATGAGATTATTAATGAATTAAAAATCTCTGGACTCAGAGGTCGTGGCGGTGCTGGTTTTCCAACAGGGTTGAAATGGAGTTTCATGCCACGCAACGCCCAAGGTCAAAAGTATATCGTTTGTAATTCGGATGAGGGTGAGCCCGGTACTTGTAAAGATCGCGATATCCTAAGGTTTAATCCGCATGCTGTGATCGAAGGTATGGCGATTGGCAGCTATGTGATGGATGCAACGGTTGGTTATAATTATATCCGTGGTGAATTTATGGAGCCCATTAAACGCTTTGAAGGTGCCTTAAAAGAAGCTTATGCAGCCGGGTTATTGGGCAAAAATATAAACGGTTCAGAGGTGAGCTTTGATTTATATTCTCATTTAGGTGCAGGTGCCTATATTTGTGGTGAAGAGACTGCTTTATTAGAGTCGATTGAAGGTAAAAAAGGCCAGCCAAGATTTAAGCCGCCATTTCCAGCTAACGTTGGATTGTTTGGCAAACCTACCACCATTAACAACACAGAAAGCTTTGCCTCTGTCCCCGATATTATGCAAAACGGCGGCCAGTGGTTTGCGGACTTAGGGGTAGAGAATTCTGGCGGTACCAAATTATTTTCAGTATCTGGACATATTAACAATCCAGCCAACTATGAAGTATCTATGGGTATGCCATTTAGTGAATTATTAACACTTGCAGGTGGCATGCGCAATGGCGCAAAACTTAAAGCAGTGATTCCAGGCGGATCTTCCACGCCTGTATTAACAGCTGAAGCTGCCATGGCAATGACTATGGACTACGATGGTATTGATAAAGCAGGCTCTATGTTGGGCGCAGGTTCGGTAATTATTATGGATGATTCGACCTGTATGGTTGAAGTACTTACACGTTTGGCGCACTTTTATTATGATGAATCTTGCGGGCAATGTACACCATGTCGAGAAGGTACGGGATGGCTATATCGCGTATTGAAGCGAATTATGGATGGCAAAGGTAAAGCAGATGATATTGATTTATTATTAGGCGTGCAAGAGAAAATTATGGGTAATACAATTTGCGCTTTGGGTGATGCTGCAGCAATGCCTGTTGAAAGTTTCTTGAGAAATTTTCGTGAAGAGTTCGAGTACTTTATTGAGCACAAAAAGAGTATGGTGAAAGGATAATGGCTGATATTAAGATTGAAATTGATGGTCAAATTGTCAATGCCAAAGCAGGCGAAACATTAATTGCTGTTACTGATCGCGAAGGTATTAGCGTACCAAGATTTTGTTATCACAAAAAATTATCAACATCAGCTTCTTGCCGCATGTGTTTGGTTGATATTGAAGGAGTACCTAAGCCACAAACTTCTTGCTCAACGCCTGTTTCTGATGGCATGAAGATTTATACGCAGAATGAAAAAGCCAAGGCTTCTCAAAAAGCTGTTATGGAATTTTTACTTATCAATCACCCTCTAGATTGTCCAATTTGCGACCAAGGTGGTGAGTGTGAATTGCAAGATGTTGCTGTTGAGTATGGCTCTGATGTTTCTCGTTTTAGCGAAGGTAAGCGTGTTGTTGCGGCTAGCGATATCGGCCCATTAATTCAAACAGACATGACTCGCTGTATTCATTGCACGCGTTGTGTTCGCTTTGGTAGTGAAATTGCAGGCATGATGGAGATGGGTGGAACGGGTCGTGGTGAAGATTTAAAAATTGAGCCATTTTTAACCCAAGGTATCACTTCAGAATTATCAGGCAATATGATTGATGTTTGCCCAGTAGGTGCTTTAACATCTAAGCCTTTTAGATACGAGCTAAGATCTTGGCAAATGGCCTCAGTTGATAGCATTGCGCGTCACGATCTAACAGGCTCTAACATTTATGCACAAACCTATAAAGGCCAGGTAAAGCGTGTAGTTTCTGGCGACAATGAAGCGGTGAACGAAACTTGGATTTCAGATCGAGATCGTTTTTCTTATGAAGGTCTTTCTCATAAGAATAGATTATTAGCCCCACAAATCAAAGTGGCAGGTCAATGGAAAGAAGTAGAATGGGATGTGGCACTTGATTTTGCGGTTAAAGGACTTAATAAACATGTTCTTAATAATCGCAAGGCGCATCAATTAGGCGGTTTAGCGTCTAATACTGCCACAACAGAAGAATTTTATTTGATGCAAAAGCTTCTTCGCGAGTTAGGCTGTGAAAACCTAGATTATCGTCTAAATGTTAATAATTTAGAGCAAGCAATTGTACTGGCTTCTAATATTAAACTGGAAGCACTTGAAAGTGTTGATTATGCCATGGTTATTGGCTCAAATTTACGCCTAGAGCAGCCTATGATAAATCACAGATTGCGCAAGGCTCAGTTGGCTGGTGCCGAGATTTGTGCGTTGAATGTTAAGGAATTTGACTATAATCTCAAAATCAGCCATACAACGGTAGCGCCTCAAGAAATAGCAACTCTACTGGCAGGGGTTTTGAAGAGTGTTTTAGAGAAAAAAGCTGTCGAATTGCCCGAATATTTAGAGCATATTAGCTCTAGTGAATTGTCAATTGAATTGGCAGAAAAACTACTTAATGCTGAAAATTCAGTTATCGTATTGGGCGAGCACATTGTTAATAATGCTCAAGCTGCTAGCATTGCACAATTGGTAACCGATATTGCTGAGCAAGTAACAGGTTCGACGTTAAATGTCAGCATGACTTCCAATTCTTTGGGCGCTCAATATGCGCATTTTGTCCCTACTTCTGCTGGTATGAACGCTAATGAAATGCTTCAAGCTGATATGCGTGCTTTTTTACTCTTAGATGTTTATCCTGAGTATGACTTTCATCATGCTAGTTCTGCGATTGAAGCTTTGTCAAAAGAAGATGTGTTTGTTGTGTCTTTAAATAGTTTTAATAATGATCTAACTGCTGAATATGCTGATGTCATATTGCCAATGGCCGCTATGTATGAAACTTCAGGCTCACATGTTAATATTAATAATGATATTCAGTCATTTAAAGCTGTAGTTCAAGCGCCAGAGGAGGCAAAGCCTGCCTGGAAAATCTTAAAAGTACTGGCCGATTTATTAGAATTACCAGGCTTTCATTATGAAAATTCTTCGCAAATATCTAGTGAGCTTGCGCATCAGCCACATGAGCATAGCCATGATTCAGCTATAGATTTAACATCAAAAGATGATACAGTTGAAACCATTTGGATGCACTCGGCCTATCATACAGATGTCTTGTTAAGACATACAGCAGCATTAGGAGCGAGTCAAATTGGACAAACTCATTTGGCTTCAATGAATGTTGCTACCGCCGAGGCGCTAGCATTAAAGAGTGGCGATGTGTATTTGGGCGTACCTATTGATATTACCGATACTGTTGCTGATCAATGTGTATTTGTTAGTAGCAATCAGGCGACTATAGGAGGATTGTAATGATGGATCTTTGGCAGTCATTTGTTGCAGGTGTTAATGAATCAATGCCTTGGTTTGATGGCAATATTGCCGCCATTATTATTATCTTGATTAAAGCAATTGCTTTGATTGTGCCGTTGTTGTTAACGGTAGCTTACTTTACTTATGCAGAGCGAAAAGTTATTGGCTATATGCAGCTAAGGATTGGTCCAAATCGTGTTGGCCCTAAGGGCTGGTTGCAACCGATTGCCGATGCTTTGAAATTGATGACTAAGGAAATTATTTTTCCAACTAAGGCTAATATTTACTTATTTTTACTAGCACCTGTATTGGCCATAGCTCCTGCAATAGCAGTATGGGCAGTTATTCCATTTGATGAGGGTATTTACGTCACCAATCTTGATGTGAGTTTGCTCTATGTTCTGGCGATTGGCTCAATTGGTGTTTACGGTATTATTTTAGCAGGCTGGGCTTCAAATTCTAAATATCCGCTTCTGGGTGCGCTTCGAAGCGCCTCGCTGTTAGTTTCTTATGAAATTGTCATTGGTTTTGCCTTAGTGACTGTGGTTATGATTGCCGGTAGTGTTAATCTTAATACCATTGTCTCTGGCCAACAAGGCGGTATATTTAATTGGTATTTTATTCCGCTATTCCCAATGATGATTATCTTCTTTATTTCAGCTTTAGTAGAAACAAATCGTGCGCCTTTTGATGTGGTAGAAGGCGAGTCAGAAATTGTAGGTGGTACTCATGTTGAATATTCAGGTATGACATTTGCAGTATTTTTTCTAGCAGAATACGCCAATATGATCCTGATGGCAGTATTGGCCGTAATAATGTTTTTTGGTGGCTGGCATTCTCCATTTGAAGGTGTGCCTTATCTTGAGGTTGCTTTTGCTTGGGTGCCAGGCATTATTTGGCTATTAGCCAAATCTACCTTTTTTATGTTTTTGTATTTATGGGTAAGAGCAACTTTTCCACGCTTTAGATATGATCAAATTATGCGTCTAAGTTGGAAGATTTTTCTACCTATTACCATTCTTTGGATTTTTGTCGTTGCACTTATGACGCAACTTCATATTGGTCCTTGGTTTGCTTAAGGAGTTGTAAAGATGATAAATAACATAAAAAAACTAGCAAAAAATCTTAGCTTAAGTGAATTACGCTCTGGCATGAAAATTACCGCCAAAGAATTAGTTAATACTAAAATTACCGTTCAGTACCCTGAAGAAAAAACTCCAATTTCTCCAAGATTTAGAGGCTTGCATGCGCTTCGTCGTTATCCGAATGGCGAAGAACGTTGTATTGCTTGTAAATTATGCGAAGCGGTTTGCCCAGCTAATGCTATTACTATTGAATCAGAAGCGCGTGATGACGGAACACGCCGTACTACCCAATATGACATTGACCTGTTTAAATGTATTTTTTGTGGTTTTTGCGAGGAAGCCTGCCCAGTTGATGCGATTGTTGAAACACATATTTTTGATTATGCATTTGAATCAAGAGACGGCAGTATTATGACCAAAGATCGACTGCTAAAAGTTGGTGATGATAATGAAAAAGCTATTAGTAAGGCGAAATCTGAAGATGCAAAATATCGATAAGGATAATAACAAATGAGTTCTGAACAAATAATTTTTTATATTTTGTCATTTTGGTTTATAGCTTCTTCGCTAGCCATGATTTTTGCTCGTAACGCTGCTAAGGCAGTGTTGTTTTTGGTTTTGGGTTTCTTTTCAGCGGCTAGTATTTGGATTTTACTAGAGGCTGAATTTCTCGCTATTACATTAATTCTTGTTTATGTAGGCGCTGTTATGGTGTTGTTCTTATTTGTTATCAAGATGCTTAATATCGATAAATCAACCTTGCGTGCTAAATTTGCTGGTTATTTGCCACTTGGAATTGTTGTGGCGCTAATTATTATCGCTGAAATGACTTTGGTATTAGGCAATGCGCAATTTGGCTTAGATGTAATGCCTTCGCCGGCAAGACATGCTGCTGATTATAGTAATATTACCACCTTAGCTTTACAACTCTACACTACGTATGTTTATCCGTTTGAGTTGGCTGCCGTTCTTCTATTAATTGCTATTATTGCTGCGATTACTTTGGTGCAAAGGCAAGAAGTTAATCGCAAGAAGCAATCCATATCAGAGCAAGTAAAAGTTAAAGCTAAAGATCGAGTGAGAATTGTTACAATTGCCTCACCGTCCAAGGAGGGTAAGTAATGGTTAGTTTAAGTGATTACTTAATTTTAAGCAGTGTTATTTTCTGCATTGGTCTTGTTGGGATTTTTATTAATCGTACTAATATCATTACTTTACTGATGTGTGTAGAGTTAATCTTGGCCGCTGTTAATACTAATTTTATTGCTTTTTCACATTTTTTAGGCAATGAAGCCGGGCAAATTTTTGTCTTTTTCATTTTGACAGTTGCTGCTGCAGAGGTAGCAATTGGGCTAGCTATTTTGACACTTTTATTTAGAGTGCGCGGATCTATTGATGTTGACGTTACTAATAGTTTAAAGGGGTAATGATGGAGCAAATATACTTAACTATTGCTTTAGCACCTTTAGTGGGAGCGATTTTTGCTGGATTTTTCGGCTCATTATTAGGCAGAATGGCGACTAATGTGGTAACCATTGTAGGTGTACTTATATCGACTGTTTTATCGTTATATGTATTTAACCACCATGTTTTAGATGGCGGCGAGATCTTCAATCAAAACCTTTATACCTGGATGCAAATTGGTGAACTAAACGTTAGTGTCGGTTTTTTAATTGATAATCTAACTGCCGTCATGCTTGTAGTTGTTTCGTTTGTATCTCTGATGGTGCATATTTACACTATTGGCTATATGCATGATGACGCAGGTTATACTAAGTTTTTTAGCTATATTTCGTTATTCACTTTTTCGATGTTTATGCTGGTGATGAGTAATAACTTCATGCAGCTATTTTTTGGCTGGGAGGCGGTCGGCTTGGTATCGTACTTGCTTATTGGCTTCTGGCATCATAAAGAAAGTGCAGTTGAAGCGAATCTTAAGGCCTTTTTAGTTAATCGTGTCGGCGACTTTGGTTTTCTTTTAGGCATTGCCTTGGTGCTTATGTATTTTGGCTCGCTAGATTACGTTGAAGTGTTTGCAAGTTTAGGTAATGTAGCTGGTGTTACGATGCTGGACGGCGCTTCTGTAATCACAGTTATTTGTATTTTGTTATTTATTGGCGCAATGGGCAAATCTGCTCAAGTGCCTCTACATGTATGGCTACCAGGCTCTATGGAAGGTCCAACACCTATCTCAGCACTTATTCACGCAGCTACTATGGTAACTGCCGGCATCTTTATGGTATCGCGCATGTCTCCTATGTTTGAGTTGAGCGAAACAGCCCTGATAGTGGTAATGATTGTTGGCGCGGTTACCGCACTATTTATGGGTTTGTTAGGTATTGTACAAAATGATATTAAGAAAGTTGTGGCTTATTCTACCTTGTCACAACTTGGCTATATGACTGTTGCTCTTGGAGTTAGCGCCTATTCTGTGGCAATCTTCCACTTGATGACGCATGCCTTCTTTAAAGCGTTACTTTTCTTAGGCGCAGGTTCAGTGATTGTGGCATTACACCATCAGCAAGATATCCGCAAAATGGGTGGTTTGCGCAAAAAAATGCCAATCACTTATTGGACGGCTTTGATCGGTACCTTGGCTCTGATCGGCTTCCCAGGCTTTGCAGGATTTTATTCCAAAGATATGATTATTGAAGCGGTACATTTTTCACAATTACCATTTGCTGATTGGGTTTATGTAGCTGTAATTATTGGTGTCTTTATTACTGCTTTTTACTCACTAAGAATGTTTTTCTTAGTGTTTCATGGCGAGTCAAGAATGGATGAACATACTGCCTCACACGTCAAAGAATCACCGTTTAGTATTACCCTGCCACTTGTGGCTTTGGCCATTCCATCTGTTGTAATTGGTTATTTAACAATTGATCCAATGTTATTTAATGGCTGGCTTGATAACGCCATCACTGTGGCTGCAAGCCACGGCTCTATGGCTAGTCTTCAAGAGAGTTTTCATGGAGCAGGCGGTATGATTGCCCATGCTTTGCAAACTTGGCCTTTCTGGATGATGGTAGGCGGTATTGCGAGTGCTTGGCTACTAACTTTACATAGAGCTGAGTGGGCAACATGGATTCAGAAAAAATTTCATCGCAGTAATTACGTCTTAGAGTCTTTATATGGATTTGATCGTTTTAATGATATTGTTTTTGTACAAGGTGTCAAAAAACTAGGCAACTTCCTATGGAAGGTGTCAGATTCAGGCTTAATTGACAAATTAGTAGTTAATGGTAGTGCAAGACTGGTTGGTTTTATTGGTTCGATGGTTCGCCCAATTCAAACAGGCTATGTTTACCATTACGCGTTTTTCATGATTTTCAGTTTATTAATTATTTTAACTTGGGTGCTGTTTGCAAGTGATAACCCACTTTTAAAAATCGAGTTTTAACTATGGAACTATTGAGTTTATTAATTTGGTTACCAATTTTAAGTGGTATTTTAGTTATTCTGATTGGCAATGATCGAGCTGATACAGTGCGCTGGGTTTCTGTAGCTGCTTCAATTTTAGTATTTGTTATGTCATTGAGTTTGTATACTGAGTTTGATGCTACAACTCACTTAATGCAATTCGAAGAGAAGGTTTCTTGGATTCCACAGTTTGATATTTATTATCATTTAGGTGTAGACGGTATTTCCATGCCGCTTATTATTCTAACAACATTCTCTAGTATTTTGGTGTTGGTTGCAGGCTGGGAAGTGATTCAAACTCGTCCAGCGCATTATATGGCCGCTTTCTTGATGATGGAAGGATTGATTATTGGCGTATTTTCAGCACTTGACGGTATTTTGTTTTATGCTTTCTGGGAGGCCTCATTAATCCCAATGCTGTTAATTATTGGCGTCTGGGGTGGCGATAATCGTATTTATGCAGCGATTAAGTTCTTCTTGTATACATTCTTAGGTTCGGTATTTATGCTAGTATCGCTTATCTACATGTATAACAAAGGCGGTTCGTTTTCAATTTTAGATATGCATAATCTAAGCTTAAGTGCAACCGAGCAAGCTTGGATTTTCTGGGCATTCTTTATGGCCTTTGCCGTTAAAGTGCCGATGTTTCCTGTACATACATGGCTGCTTTCTTGATGATGGAAGGGTTGATTATTGGTGTATTTTCAGCACTTGATGGTATTTTGTTTTATGCTTTCTGGGAGGCCTCATTAATCCCAATGCTGTTAATTATTGGCGTCTGGGGTGGCGATAATCGTATTTATGCAGCGATTAAGTTCTTCTTGTATACATTCTTAG
>JAHZKM010000092.1 GCA_022600395.1 Pseudomonadota bacterium
CATAAGATAGGCTTGTTAATATTAAGGTTGAGTGATATCGTTATACGATAAAATAGCATCATTTTACTGAAATACAGGCGCAAGAATATGGCAGATTTAACCGTTGACAATATTAACAATATTTTAAGCAGTGTTGTTGATAAATACACTGAACAAGATATTGTTTCTTCAAATTCAATTAACAATATTGAAATTGATGCTGACAAAGTTACTATTACTGTTGAGCTTAACTATCCTGCTAAAGGCTATCACGACGAGCTAAGCAAGCAAATCACAGATGCTTTAGCTGATAATGGCATTGATAATGCAAGTGTCAATATAGAGACAAAAATTGTTAAGTACTCTACTCAAAAAGGTGTTGAGATTCTTTCAGAAGTAAAGAATATTATCGCTGTTGCTTCAGGTAAAGGCGGTGTTGGTAAATCAACTACCTCAGTTAATCTAGCATTAGCATTACAAGCTGAAGGCGCTAAAGTAGCCTTATTAGATGCTGATATCTATGGCCCATCTCAGCCAAGAATGCTAGGTGTAAGTAAACTTAAACCAGATACTTCGGCAGAAGGCAAACTATTGCCAATTCTTGGACATGGTATGCAGAGTATGTCAATCGGTTATTTAGTTGATGAAGACAATCCAATGATTTGGCGTGGTCCTATGGTAACGCAAGCTTTAGAGCAAATGCTGCGCGATACATTGTGGCGTGGTATTGACTATATGATTATCGACCTACCGCCAGGAACAGGTGATACTCAGCTAACTTTGTCACAAAAGATTCCAGTTAGCGGCTCAGTAATTGTCACAACTCCGCAAGATATTGCACTACTAGATGCCAAAAAAGGCTTGATAATGTTTGAAAAAGTTAACATTCCAATTTTGGGTATTGTTGAAAATATGTCATTGCATATTTGTTCTAAGTGTGGCCATGAAGAAGCTATCTTTGGTGTTGGTGGTGGCGAGTCAATGGCTAAAGAAGCAGGCGTTAATTTCCTTGGTGCACTTCCATTAGAGATGGATATTAGAACCGATGTAGACGAAGGTACGCCAACAGTTGCTAAAGATCCAGATGGTCGTGTGGCTGAAATCTATAAAGAGATTGCTAGAAACGTGAGTGCTAAGCTTACACAACAAGATCGCGCGATGAGCTCATTCCCAAGCATCACTATTGAGTAATCATGACTCAACCCGTTGATAATTCAATCAACGGGAGTAAAAATTAAGTAAACTAGAAAGCCTTATTTAGGCTTTTTTTTCGTATGGACTATTTTCAAAAATTCAAAGGTCGCTTTATTGGTATTATGCAATTAGAAGACTGTGATGCGCTACTGCAAAAGCTTATTGATATGCCGGATGATTGGTTTATTTTTAACACCCTACAACCTATGCCAAGCGAGCGTTTGCAGGCTGCTGACTTTATTAATAAAATGAAACACATTAAATCAATTATTGATGACGAGCACGATGAACGCTACTGCGGTATTGTATATGCTGATGACATTAAAAATCCGACTTTTGTCAAAATATTTCACCCAAAAAATCTAGGAAAAACTTGCGGCAGCAGTGAAAATCCGCCTATGCCGCAATGGCTAATTTCTAAAGAGCAGCCAATGGATGTCGTGACTGAGTTTGGTCCAAAAGAAGAGTCTGAAGGTTTTATCTCTAAATACCTCAAGTTTTAAAAAATAATTTCTCTCTAGACGGGGGATTTTTTTTACAAGGCAGTTTGATTTTCTCTAGCTAGGTGTTTATTTTTAATAAACAACCAAGAGGGAAAATTAACATAACACAGTAAAAATGAAAAAACTAAAGTCTAATGGTTTTCAGAGACTTGGTTGATCGTATACTTTGGAATCTCTACCACCAAATCTGTGTCACTCAAAACTGACTGACAAGATAGGCGCGAATCTGGATCCAAGCCCCAAGCCTTATCTAGCATATCGTCTTCTGTCTCATCAGATTCCGCTAATGAGTCAAATCCCTCGCGCACATAAATATGGCAAGTAGTACAAGCATTTGACATTTCACAGGCATGTTCAATTTCAACATCATTTGCAAGCATAGCGTTACAAACCGTTTCTCCCGGTTGCGCTTCAATAACAACACCCTCTGGGCATAATTCATGATGAGGTAAGATAATTATTTGTGGCATATTATTTTCCTAGTTTGTGTTGTTTAAAATTCGTCAACATTGTGACCTTGCATAGCCTTCATAACAGAAGCATTCATGCGCATCTCTACAAAGCCACTACATGTATTCTCAAGGTTGTCTATTTTATCTTTAATTATTTTTTCTTCGGTACTTGCTGCAACCAATTCTAGCTCAGATCTTGCTTGCATAATCTCATCATACATTTTCTCACTAATCATTGCTTTATCTTTGGCAAGTGCAGAGTCAATTGCCTCAAGCGTTCTATTAGCCTCTACCTGTGTTTCGTGGAGCTGTCTGGTTTCAATATCTGATTTAGCAAATAAAATAGAGTCTTTCAACATTTGCTCCATTTGTGCATCTGAGAGTCCGTATGATGGCTTGATAACCACCTGCGCCTTAACACCGGATATTTGCTCTGATGCACTCACTGAAAGCAAGCCATCTGCATCTACTTGAAACTCAACACGAATACGTGCATTTCCCGCTACCATAGGTGGGATTCCTGTTAAGTCAAAACGTCCCAATGAGCGACAATCTTTAACTAGTTCACGCTCACCTTGTAAGACATGAATACTCATAGCAGTCTGTCCGTCTTTAAATGTGGTAAATTCTTGTGCGCGGGTAATTGGAATTGTTGTGTTTCTATGAACAACTTTTTCAACTAATCCACCCATTGTCTCTAGCCCAAGTGACAAAGGCAATACATCTAACAACAACATCTCATCACTAGATTTGTTGCCTGCTAATACATTAGCCTGAATTGCAGCACCTTTAGCCACGACTTCGTCAGGATTGATTGAGCATAGCACAGGCTTGTTAAATAATTCTCCTACCATTGATCTTACTAGAGGCATACGGGTTGAGCCACCGACCATAATAATATCTTTAATATCACTTATTTCAACTTGTGCATCTCGAAGAGCTCTTTTAACTAATAATAATGTGCGTTTAATCAATTTGCTTGATAATTCGTCAAAAGTTTTTCGAGTGATTTTATAAGGGGTTTCGATACAATCAAATTCAGCAAAACCTTGAGTGCTTAATGTTTCTTTAGCAGCACGAGAAAATTGTTTAATCTTTTGCATTTGAATTGGGGTTAGTTCGCTAATACCCATTTTCTTAATACAATCATCAATAATTAACTGGTCAAAATCATCGCCACCTAATGTTGAATCTCCTCCTGTAGCCAAGACTTTAAAAACTCCTTTGCTAAAGCTTAATATAGAGATATCAAAAGTACCGCCACCTAAATCATAAATCGCATGAATGCCCTCTTCGCCTGACTCTAAACCATAAGCCACAGCTGCTGCCGTAGGCTCGTTAAGTAAGCGCAAGGTGTTAAGCCCTGCTAAGGTAGCCGCATCTTTAGTTGCTTGGCGCTGTGCATCGTTAAAATAAGCAGGCACAGTAATTACTGCGCCAACCAAATCGCCGCCTAAAGACTTTTCAGCGCGTTGTTTAAGGGAAGCTAAAATCGTGCTGGAGATTTCCACTGCAGATAAATCACCAGTAGCTGTATGAAACAATACATTGTTACCATTTTCAACTAATTGATATGGGCAATTTTTAAATTCACTAACCTCTTTAAAGCCTAAACCCATAAAGCGCTTTACTGAGACAATAGTATTGGTTGGATCTGTTTTTGCATAAGGACAAGCATCACAACCAACGGTTAATTTATTATCTTTGCCGCAATGCACAACTGAAGGCAAAATGGATTGATTATTTTCATCCGTTAGAATCGTACTTTTACCACTCATAACAGAGGCAACAAGCGAATTGGTTGTACCTAAATCTATTCCAATCGATAGCTTGTGTTGGTGGGGTGCGCTGGCTTGACCAGGCTCAGATATTTGTAATAATGCCATGCTTGTTATCGATTAAATCCACTCATCCATGAGCTGCTTTGCTTGTAAATTAAGCTGTTCATAAAACTTAAGCTCTCTAACTAAATTTTTAATTATTTGGGTTGTATCGCTTTCGCTAAATGCCTGAGTTATTTGAGCAATGTTAAGCGTTATTTTACTGCTTACTTGCTCAATAAACTCATCTAACTCTAATTCATCTTGCCTAGATTCTATCAACTCAAGCGCCTCTCTTAGCTCAATTTGTGAGAGAAGAAATGCCATATCCATTTGCGTGTCTTTTTCATCAAAAGCCTGGATTCCGTCTAATTCTAATAAATAAGTGGCTCGCAATAAAGGAGATTTTAGCGTGTCATAAGCTGTGTTGATTAAAGAAGTGTTTTGTAATGCAAGAGATTTTTCTTTGTCACTATGTGTGGCAAACTTATCAGGATGAAATTCTGAAATTTGTTGCTGATAAGTTGATTCAAGCGTTTTTAAATCGATGTTAAAGTTCGGTGTTAATGAAAATAACTCGAAATAATTTTGCATAGGTGATGCTTGTATTATACAGTGAAGGATTCGCCACAGCCGCATTCGGCTTTGGCATTCGGATTGTTAAATTCAAACCCCTCGTTTAGACCTTCTTTAACATAATCCACTTCAGTTCCATCCAAATAGATTAGACTCTTAGCATCAATAATAACTTGAACGCCATTATCTTTAAATACCGTATCATCACTATTCGTACTATCGACAAATTCCATATTATAGCCCAATCCAGAACAGCCTGTAGTTTGCACGCTAAGGCGTATTCCAATACCAGAACCACGATTTTCTAAAAAATTAACCACGCGTTTAGCAGCGGTATCCGTCAGAGTGATGGACATATTAAATTAGGCCTTACTTTTAATATCGTTTATAGCAGCTTTAATAGCATCTTCAGCTAGTACTGAACAATGCACTTTAACAGGTGGCAAAGATAATTCTTCAGCTAAATCAGTATTTTTGATTTCAGCTGCTTCATCGAGTGTCTTGCCCTTAACCCATTCTGTTAATAACGAACTAGAAGCAATAGCCGAGCCACAACCATAAGTTTTAAACTTAGCTTCTTCAATAATTCCGTCATCATTTACCTGGATTTGTAAGCGCATAACATCGCCACAAGCAGGCGCACCAACCATACCTGTTCCGACGTTTTTAGCGTCTTTGTCTAATACACCAACGTTACGTGGATTTTCATAGTGATCCATCACTTTTTCGCCGTATGCCATGTTATTTCTCCTTGATCTAATTATGCGTTATTCTAACTCTTTTAAGCAAGACTAACCCTTAGTTATTTTATGTAATTTAGTGTGCTGTCCACTCGACTTTGCTAATATCAATACCCTCTTTAAACATATCCCAAAGTGGCGATAAATCGCGTAATTTTTGCACCTTATCACGTACCAAATCAATCGCCTTATCAACATCTTTTTCAGTGGTATAGCGACCAATCGTAAATCTAATAGAGGAATGCGCCAACTCATCAGACAATCCAAGTGCACGCAACACATAAGATGGCTCTAGACTAGCTGAAGTACAAGCTGAACCTGAAGATACTGCAATATCACTAATGGCCATCATTAATGACTCACCCTCGACATAGTTAAAACTGATATTAAGGTTACCGGGAATGCGTGACTCCATATCGCCATTAATAACTACCTCTTCCATTCCATCAAAACCTGCTAGTAGTCGATCACGCAAAGCTCTAATTTTTATATTTTCATTTGCCATTTCCGCCTTCGCAATAGCAAACGCTTCTCCCATTCCTACAATTTGGTGCGTGGCTAATGTACCTGAGCGCATACCACGTTCGTGCCCACCACCGTGCATTTGAGCCTCTAGACGAACACGAGGTTTACGTTGTACGTAAAGCGCGCCCACACCCTTCGGGCCATAAGCTTTATGAGCAGAAAAGCTCATTAAATCAACAGGTAGTTTGCTTAAGTCAATGTCAACTTTGCCGGCAGATTGAGCTGCATCTACATGAAAGAATATCTTATGCTCTCTACATAGATTGCCGATTGCTTCAATGTCTTGTATAACGCCAATTTCATTATTAACATGCATCACTGAAACCAAAATTGTATCATCACGCATAGTCGCTTTTAAAACATTAATATCTAATAAGCCATTAGGCAATGGATCAAGATAATCTACTTCATACCCTTCACGTTCAAGCTGTCGGCAAGTATCTAGCACTGCTTTATGTTCAGTTTTCAGCGTAATAATATGCTTGCCTTTTTTATGGTAAAAATGCGCAATACCTTTGATGGCTAAATTGTTTGATTCGGTCGCTCCTGAAGTCCATACAATTTCTTTGCTATCAGCGCCAATTAAATCAGCAACTTGTTGCCTAGCTTTCTTAACAGCTTCATCGGCTTTCCAGCCATAATAATGAGAGTTTGAAGCTGGATTTCCAAAATCACCGTCCATAGTTAAGTGCTTTATCATTTGCTCCGCAACACGCTTATCAACTGGCGTTGTTGCTGAATAATCCATATAAGTAGGGGTTGACATAATTTTATAATCCTTTATTTAAGTTATGATCGTCAATTACCATTTGTAAGGTCTTGCCGTTTAAAAAAGTTCTAATTTGTTCGCTAACTTCACACCACAGTTGATGAGAGATACACTGTCTACCATTATGGCAAGCATTCATACCTTTGCAACGACGTAAATCGATATTTTCATCTACTGCTTCGATAATTTGGGTTAAATTAATATCTTTAGCTGCAGCGTCTAGTAAGTATCCACCTCCTGGTCCGCGAACACTTTTAACTAATTCTGCACGACGAAGTTTTGCAAAAAGTTGCTCTAAATACGATAAGGAAATGTTTTGCCTCTGGGAGATAATATCTAGTGTAATAGGCTTACCAGTATCATTAGACGCTAGGTCTAACATAGCAGTTACTGCGTAACGACCTTTTGTGGTTAATTGCATATCGACCTCTTATTAAAAATATATGAATGCAAATTATACTCTTAACCTAGTCTTTTAGTCAAGTAAAAAACCTTTTATTTGTAATGGTTATTTACTCTCAATCTCCAAACCATTTACTGAGCTGTCTTTTTTCTCTTTAATGTTCAACTCTTTAGATACCTCATGCAATTGGGCATCAACATCATGCAAGTGCTTCAAGATAGAATTAATCGCTTTAACAGTTGGATCATCTTCATTTGCACCTACGGCATAAGAATCAAAATGATCAGATTTAACAATCTTTTCTTTAAGTACACGACCTGGAACACCAACCACTGTTTTTTCTGCTTCAATAGATTTAACTACGACTGAATTAGAGCCTACTCTAACATTGTCTCCCAAGGTAATTGGACCCAAAATTTTAGCACCTGCACCAATCACTACGTTATTGCCTAAAGTTGGATGACGTTTACCTTTTTGCCATGTTGTGCCACCTAAAGTAACGCCATGATATAAGGTAACATCATCACCAATTTCAGCCGTTTCACCAATCACTACCCCCATGCCATGATCAATAAAAAAGCGACGACCAATCGTTGCACCAGGATGGATTTCAACCCCTGTAAACCAACGCGAAAGCATCGCAATAAAACGAGCTAACCATTTAAGTTTCAATAACCATAAGCGGTTTGTTAGACGATAAAACAACATCGCCTGAACCCCAGAATAACAAGTAATTATCTCAAAAGTATTTCGAGCTGCTGGGTCGCGATTAAATACGCTTTGAATGTCTTCTATAAATCTCATAGCAAAATTATATCATAAATTACTAATAAACTTAATTACTCAATAATCATCATAGGACTTGATTATGACGAATAATCCACAACCGATTTAAAGCGTTTGTAATTCCACAAATATTGCTCAGGCTGGGTTATAACTAAATCTTCGATGACTTTATTCATAAGAGTTACATCTTGCTCAATCAAACCTTGCTCAGAGAGAATATCAACTGGCTTTAGATAAAGCTCATAGCCTCTACCTTTAGGGAGTCTGAGCGCCCAAGTAAGTAAAACTTTAGCTTGATTCTTTCTAGCAAGTTTAGCCAGCAAAGTCATGCTTCTAGCGTTAGTTCCAAAAAATGGTGCCAGGACCCCGCCCTCTTCACCCGGGTCTTGGTCGGGCAAGATGCCAATTAACTCTTGTTTTTTGATGGCTCGCTGCAATTTAATAACGCCTTTTTTGTCTGCAGTAGCCATAGATAGCCCATGTTTCTGCCTGTTTTTTATTAAAAAAGCTTCTTGTTCAGCTTTTCTAAGTGGTTTGTATAAAAAGGTAACAGGCGTGTCAATAGACAGCACTCTGCCAGTAATCTCCCAACAACCAAAATGAGGCACTAATAAAATAATTGGCTGCTCGCTTTTTAGATGTTCAATACCTATGGTTTTAACAATGTATTTAGCATTATCTTTAAAACTTCTTAACCAAATAAAGCCAGATTCGCTCAAGCCTTTTCCCATTTCTACTAACGATTTTTTAATTAGTTCTTGTTGTCTGGATTTATCTAAATGTGCAAAACAAGTTTTAATATTTTTACTGACGACTTTCTTAGAATGACTATTAGTGATATATAGATAAATACCAATCCATGAGCCAATTAGGTGATTTAACCTCAGCGGCATTATTGCAAAAAATTTAAGAATAATACTAATCATTTGCTTCATTCAGCATTGGTTTCATGGCACTTAGTAAATTCTTATATAAGTTAGGAGTGCGTTTTTCTTCAGTAAGCAGCCACTGCTTAAAATGGTCACGCTCAGTTGGCATAGTAAAGCACGCTGGACATGAATCAGCAATAACAGGCAGATTAGCAGACGCGGCAAAATCAGCTAATTGGCGCTCACGTACATATACCATAGGGCGAATAATACGCAAATCTTTAGCGTCATTAATATAATGTGCTTTCATGGTTTGAATTTTGCCATTATGACACATACTCATTATTAAGCTTTCACTCAAATCATCTAAATGTTGGCCTAATGCCAAAACGTTATAACCTTCGCGTCGAGCAACCTTATACATCAATCCGCGCTTAATACGCGCACAAAAAGAACAATACGAATCTCCCTTCATGCTTTCTTTGGCTTGTTCAAGAATAGGAAATTCTTCAAAAAAATAAGGGATGTCGAATGTCTTAAAAAAAACTTCAAGCGCTTGTGGTTCAAAGCCTTCAACTTGAGGGTCGATAGTCACCACGCCTAAGTCAAATTTAACTGGTGCATGGCGTTGAAAATGTCTAAGCAAATGAAACAAACTGAGTGAATCTTTACCCCCTGAAACTGCCAACAAAATCTTATCACCGTCTTTAATCATTCCAAAATCACTAATAGCTCGCCCCACAGGCTTGATTAATAATTTAGGTAAATTTACTCTTGGTAAAACCATTGTCTTTGTTGTTTAATCGTTTGCTTATCAAGCTCAGTTTTTAAGCTAAGTTTACAAAATGTTGGATTGATTTGACCAATCATAACTGGAATTTCCATCAACAACTCATCCCGTAGAACACCTACTTTAATCACTTCACCTGGCGCGTATTGATTAAGTTGGGCGATTAGCGCCTTATCTTTAAGATGTTGAAAATTAACACTTACAATTTTATCGCCGACATAAAGCCCTGCAAGTTGTGCGCTAGAATCAGCAAATACTTGGGTAATCTGACTAAATTCACCTTGTGTGCTAACACTCAGCCCAAAATCAGACAGATCAGCTAAATACTCAACAAACTGACAATCAATCCCCATATATTCAAAGCAAGCCTGTAAAGGTAGCTCTTTAACACCATAGAGATAATCTTTAAAAAATTCAGAAAAATCAGTATTCGTTATTTGATTGATTATTGTTTGGATCGTGTTGTCCTCAAGTCCACAACTCTGATAACCATCCCAGACATGTTTCACTATATCATCCAAAGTTTTTTCGCCATTTGTCTGTTTACGAATTTCTACATCCAGTACAAAAGCTAGCAGCGCACCTTTGGTATAGTAGCTAACTATAGCGTTAGGAGCATTCTCATCTTGCTGATAAAACTTAGTCCAGGCCTCATAACTTGACTGAGCCAATGATTGAGTTAGCCGACCTTTTGATTTTTGCACGCGAGTAACAGTTTGTGCAAATAAATCTAGGTACTGCTCAGGTGTTAATAATTTGGCCCTTAACAGAGACAACTCGTCATAATACGATGTAAAGCCTTCAAAAATCCAAAGCTGCTCAGTATAATTTTCACGATTCAAATCAAGATTATGGAAGCTAGCCGGCTTAATAGTTTTAACCCACCAAGCGTGAAAATATTCATGCGAACAAAGTGCTAAAAACCTTGTGTAATCCTTGCTTATTTCCTGCATGCCAATAGCTGGCAATTCTTTTCTTGAGCAAATTAAGCTACTAGAGTTTTTATGCTCTAATCCTCCATAACCCTGAGTCCTAACTAGCGTTAAAAATAAATAATCATCAAACGGCATACTGTTATTAAAAAAACTGACATGATGCTCGCAAATAGTTTTTAGATCTTGCTGAAGACGCTTAATATCAGTGTTATGCATGCCAGTTATGGCCATTTGATGCTTAACATTCTGTACCTCAAAATCAAACAAGGTAAAGTCCGCCATTTCAACAGGATGATCAATTAAATCTTGATAATTGTTCGCTATAAAATTAAACTCTTTTGTTTTCTTAAGGCCTGTTGCACAAGACCAGTTACCCAAAGTTTGGGCGCTATTGGCAGGCAAAATATGCAACTCGCATTGTTCATTTTCAAAACCGAGTGGCAATAAAAACATGCTAGTGCCATTAAAAAATGCACGCTCATTAGTTAGATAGGCACTACGAACTGATAAATCAAAAGCATACACCTCATAACTGAGTGTTATTTCTTCCTGACAAGGCGCACTAATCCAATGATTTTTATCCAGTTTTTTAATTAATAATGCTTGCGAACCACTTCGCGCTTGAATGCTAACAATGTTCTTAGCAAAATCTCGTATTAAATAACTACCTGGAATCCAATTGGGCAGAGAAAAAACCTGACCCAAAGGATTAGGATTTTGAAGCTTTAATTCAACTTCAAACAAATGCGCATGAAGGTTTTTAGCAGTTACCGTGTAGCAAATCGCCATTACAAAAGCTGGTCAATGGCAGCCTGAAATTCAAGCACAGATTTTTGATACTTAAGTGCTGCTAGTGCATAATTTGAGCGAACCTGTTGGAGATTGTTTTGTGCAGAAATCACAAAACTAACAGAAGAGTTGCCTAATTCATAACGACGCTTTTCTTCCTGCGCTCTTGATTTAGCAATTTCTATTCGAGCTTGGTATGTAGATAATAGTTTAGATAAATGTTCAACTTTTTTCTCTAAAACGCTTGCCTTAATGGTTAGCTCAAGTAGCAATTCAGCTGTATTTTCTTTGGCTTTAGTTATTTCTATCTGTGTTTTTTCTAAGTCAGATTTAGCTTTTGTATTTCCCAAAGGATAGCTCAGCCCTAAGCCAATATTCCAAATATCATCTGTGTCATAGCCAGCACCTAAATTTAAATCTAGCTGTAATTGTGTGTTGTTTTTATCGCTATTTAGTTGTCTAATAAGTGTGTCTTGTTCGAGTTTAGCCACCTGCATTTCACTCGTATTAAGTTGCAAATGCTTGCGTAAATCATCTAGATTAGATTGGTATATTTGATACAAATCTAATTCACTAACCATTGCTTTGGCTGGCATATCAAGTGTAATGGCCAACTCCTGTTTTAATAACTCTAGATCTTGCTCAGCTTGCAAATGCTGCTGATAAGCACTCTGATAAGAGTCTTTTTGCAACAATACATCAACTTTATCAACCAAAGATTGCGAAAATTTATCTTCAACAAGTGCTAGCTCTTGAGCTGCTAATTCAAGTCTGTTGGTTGTTAGAGTAAATTGCTGCTGAGCATTGCTTAAATCTAGTAATTTAAATAATTGTGTTAAAACAAACGCTTCTTCACTTTGCTTTAGCTCAAGTGCATTGATTTCAGTTTTTATTTTTAATAAATCGCTAGATAGTTGATCATTGACGCCACCAAAATCTTTTAGCAAGGGTTGCGTGTAATTGACAAGAAATTTATCACTTGACGTACTAATCGATGCCCCATCGCTCCATACCTTACTAATAGAGACATCGCCACCAGTACTAACTAGATTATGTGTAGCACTCATACTTGCGCTAGAGATTTGATCATTAAGTTGATTTTTAGAGTCAATCGAACTGCCTAATACCCAATCTTGATTTGCTTGACTGGCAATGTAATTTAGCTGTGAAATCTGCTGATCATAGTTTTGTTGAGTAAAAAACGGATGCGTATTTTTTAATCGGTCGATAAATTCAGTCTGAGTTATTGCTACTGCGTTAACACTGAAAAACAAAGTAATACTTAGGGCAAGAGTCTTATTCATTTAGGGATAGCTTTTTTAATCTCATTAATAATAGCGTATAGCTTTTTTCCTGTGGTGTCAATCACAACATCAGCTACTTCTTGATACAAAGGTTCACGAACCTCAAGAATATCACGAATCGTTTGTTCGCGATTGCTCGAACGCTCTAACAATGGTCTGGATTTTGATCTGGCTGTACGCATTACCAGTTGCTCAACGTTTGATGCCAAATAAACCACAAAACTAGTGTTCTTTAACAATTCTCTATTTTCTGGTTTAATAACAATACCGCCACCTGTCGCAATAACAATATTAGAAATATCGCAAAGCTCTTTTAGCATACTGCTTTCACGTTGTCGAAAACCCTCTTCGCCTTCTACATCAAAAATATGGTCAATTGCAACGCCAGTACGTGCAACAATTTC
>JAHZKM010000093.1 GCA_022600395.1 Pseudomonadota bacterium
ATAGGCAATAACATTCAGTTGGCCCTACGTTTTAATATTCAAAACCCCCAGCCAATTGGCGAGACGCTCGTATGGCAGGGCGAAGTTGATGCCTCTTTGCATGAGGTGGTTCAATCAGTGATAAATGTAACTTCTCGCGCACCTTTGGCATTTGGCAATAAAGATAAAAAAATCAAGAAAATCACTTGGTGTAGTGGTGGTGCGCAAAGCTATATTGAACACGCGATTAATATTGGGGCAGATTGTTTTATAACTGGTGAAGTGTCAGAGCAGATTCCAGCTATTTGTAAAGAAAATGACATTGCTTTTATTTCAGCGGGACATCATGCCACTGAGCGTTACGGAGTCCAGGCGTTAGGCCAGCATATTAGTCAAAAGTTCGAGCTTGATTATCAATATGTTGATATTGATAATATTGTGTAGATAAAGACCAGACTGGTAGCTGTTTCAAGCGTGAAAGCATTTGCTAAAATCACGTATAATACTGGTTTTTATTTTTTGATTTTATTCCGATACTTATGAGTAAGAAATTTAACGTTGCCGTTGTTGGTGCAACAGGCGCTGTGGGCGAAACCATTCTTTCAATTTTAGAACAACGTGATTTTCCGATTGATAATCTTTATCCACTAGCTAGTGCTAATTCTGCAGGTAAGAAAGTATTTTGCCAAGGTAAAAGCTGGACAGTTCAGGATTTGGATACATTTGATTTTTCTCAAGCTCAAGTCGGGTTGTTTTCAGCAGGCGGAAACATTTCTGAAAAATATGCGCCTATTGCAGCGGAAGCTGGCTGTGTAGTAATTGATAATACAGCACATTTCAGACGTGATAAAGATATTCCTTTAGTTGTTCCTGAAGTTAATCCCCATGCAATTGCTGGCTATACACAGCGAAATATTATTGCCAATCCTAATTGTTCAACCATTCAAATGTTGGTGGCATTAAAGCCAATTTATGACGCAGTGGGTATTGAGCGTATTAATGTTGCTACTTATCAAGCAGTATCAGGCTCAGGCAAAGAGGCAATTTCTGAACTTATTGATCAAACTACAAAACTATTGGGTGGAAATACCGAGGTAGATGTTGAAGTTTATCCTAAGCAGATTGCTTTTAATGTGATTCCACATATTGATGTTTTTCAAGAGAACGGTTACACCAAAGAAGAAATGAAAATGGTGTGGGAAACTCAAAAAATCTTTGAGGATGAGAGTATTTTGGTTAACCCAACTGCTGTTCGTGTGCCAGTTATTTATGGCCACTCTGAGGCGATTAATATTGAAACTAAGAAAAAAATTACCGTCAAGGAAGCAACTAAGATTTTGTCAGAAGCGAACGGTGTAACAGTGATGGATAGGCGCGAAGATGGTGGTTATGCTACGCCATTTATCGAGGCAACAAATCATGACGATACGTTTGTAAGCCGTATTCGTGAAGATATTTCTCATGAGAAAGGTTTAAACTTATGGGTAGTTTCTGATAATATTCGTAAGGGAGCGGCGCTGAACACCATTCAGATTGCTGAAATTTTAATCGAAGAGTATTTATAAACAACTATAAGCATGATTAACGTATCAAGAAAGACCAATGAAACAGATATTCAAGTTGAGCTAAACTTATACGGTACCGGCCAAGCAAATATTGATACTGGCGTAGCATTTTTAGACCATATGTTGGACCAAGTGGCGCGTCACGGACTGATGGATTTAACCATTAAATGTGATGGCGATACTCAAATTGATGATCATCACAGCGTGGAAGATATTGGCATTACCTTAGGCCAGGCTTTTTCACAGGCAGTTGGTGACAAAGCTGGACTTACTCGTTATGGACACTCTTATGTTCCTTTGGATGAGGCCTTGTCTCGAGTTGTGCTAGATCTTTCTGGACGTCCAGGTCTCGAGCTTAATGTGAGTTTTACACGTGCTTTAATTGGTACATTTGATGTTGATTTATTTTCAGAGTTCTTCACTGGATTTGTGAATCATGCATTGGTAACTTTGCATATTGATAATTTAAAAGGGGTTAATTCGCATCACCAGGCGGAAACCATCTTTAAGGCATTTGGACGTGCACTGAGAATGGCGATTACACCTGACGAACGTCAAGTGGGTGTCATTCCTTCAACCAAAGGCTCTCTTTAGGTCAGCACCCAAAAAAATGCAAAGTATTGCGATTATTGATTACGGCATGGGCAATGTGCGTAGCGTACAAAAAGCTATTGAGCACGTTGCGCCAAACGATACAGTCTTAATTACAGATAATGCTGAATTAATTAATGAAGCAGATCGAATTGTTTTTCCTGGTCAAGGAGCAATGGGTGCATGCATGCAAGCGCTTAATGAACATGGCTTGACTGATATTATTAAACGCTCTGCCCACGAAAAACCATTTTTGGGAATTTGCTTAGGCATGCAATTGCTCTTTGATCATTCTCAGGAAAATGGCGGCACAGAAGGATTATCAATTATTTCTGGTAATGTGGTTAAATTTGATAAAAGTGAACTAAAAATCCCACATATGGGATGGAATACTGTAAAACAATCATCTGATCATCCACTTTGGCATAATATTGACGATAATTCGCGCTTTTATAGTGTGCATAGTTATTATGTTTCACAAGCAGATGCCTCAACAGTTGCTGGTACTACTCACTACGGTATAGATTTTACGTGCGCTGTTGCTAAAGATAACATGTTTGCTGTGCAGTTTCATCCTGAAAAATCTCAGCATGATGGACTGCAAATGTTAACTAATTTTGTTCATTGGCAAATTTAAAGCTTTTTGTAATTATCTAGTTCTATAATAAGTCTGGCCTTATCATTTCGAGCAGCACTAATCCAACTTCTGTTTGTCAATGCACCCTCTAATGCATACAAAGAACAAAGGTGCAGTTTTTTAATTTAATATAGGCGCCAATCGCACGGATCTCTTGTAAGTCTTTTCTTGAATAAATATTGATTGAATTTAACTGAGATTCAGATAAAGCCCTAGGCTTTAAAATTGTGTTAATTATCCTATCGTAAGGCATTGTAACAGCGCATTACATGTTGATGATAACCGCTACCAAAGATATTCAAATGATTAAGATAATGATAAAGCATGTACAGTGGCTTTCTGTCATTAAAGCTTTTGCTTAGTGGATAAGTTTTATTATAGCTCTCATAAAATTCACTTGAAAAGCCGCCAAACATAAAAGTAAGGGCAAAATCTATTTCTCTGTGCCCATAGTAACTGGCAGAATCAATAAAATAAGGATTATCTTCTCCACTTAAAACATTGCCAGACCAAAGATCGCCATGTAGCAGGGTAGGCTTAATATCATAATCCAATAATTTCGGCAAGAGGGTTTTGATGCTTAATAGTTGTTGATATTCTTCCTCGCTAATTAGCTGATTGTCTTTTGCTAGATTGATTTGATATTGCAGTCGATATTGCCAATAAAATTGTGCCCAATTATCAATCTTTTCTCCAACTGCATTGGGTTGTGGTGTTTGTCCAATTTTGTTGTCAAAATCAAAGCCAAAAAACGGTTGTGTGTTTTGATGCAATTGGGCTAGCTCAATCCCCATTTGTGATTGTAAGTTTGGATTATGTTTGACTTCAATCCATTCTAATATTAAGCAGTGTTCATCACTGGCTAGCACTTTTGGCGCATGAATGATTTTTCCTAATAAGTTCAATTCCTGACCTTCGAGAATAAGCTGTTGGTTTTTTCGAGATTGGTGTTTAACAAAAACAGTTTGATTGTTGGCTAACAATACCTTGTCTGCTAAAAACAACCCAGTGCCGACTGACTGTTTGCGAACTACTGCTTGCTTAAGATGCTGTTTAATGTAAGCTTCAACAGACATGTTTAAACGCTATTCTGATTGTTGTTTTAAGCAGCGAATATAGGCTTGATGATCCATTGCTGTGTTGTTTTTTTGTGATGAGAAAATCATCTGTGCAATACAATCCATCATCAGGTGTTCAACTTGATGTGGGTCTTTAACTTTGCTTAGAATCTTTTGATAATAGTCATTAATACCAAGAGGTTGATTAATTGAGAGCTGCTCTCTTAAAGACAAGTGCAAATTAATATGTAAAAAAGGATTAACCTCACCACTTTCTGGAAAATAATCAGACTCCACATTGCTGATTAGCGAATGATACTCTGGGTGCAGTTCAATAATTTTGGTCAGTTGGCCTTCTAATGGATCAAGTGGTTTTCTGTCTAAAAACTTTTTCCAAGCATTGGCTAGAAACTTGCGTTGCTCTGTTCTATCTTGAGTGTAGAGCACCGCTTAGACTATAGGTTTTTTTCTTCGTATTCACACAAATCAAGCAAAATGCATTCAGTGCATAATGGTGATCTCGCTTTACATGTGTAGCGACCGTGCAGAATCATTAAGTGGTGTGCAGGTACACGGTGCTCGTCAGGAATAAATTTAACTAATTTCTTTTCAACCTCAAGTACTGTCTTGCCGCTGGCAATAGCAGTACGATTAGCAACGCGGTAAATATGAGTGTCAACTGCGATAGTAGGGTGTCCAAATGCTGTATTTAAAACAACATTTGCTGTTTTGCGACCAACACCTGGAAGTGCTTCTAGTTCTTTACGAGTTTCAGGTACGTTGGAATCGTACTTATCGATTAGAATTTTACAAGCTTGGATAATATGCTTAGCTTTTGAATTAAACAGGCCAATGGTTTTAATGGTGTCTCTTAGTGTGTCTTCACCTAGCTCAAAAATCGATTCAGGTGTATTGGCAATAGGGAATAGCTTATCAGTAACTTTATTGACACTTTTGTCAGTTGCTTGAGCAGATAAAGTGACCGCCACCAATAATTCAAACGGAGTTGAGTAGTTTAATTCTGTTGTCGGATTAGGTATTTTTTTCAATAACCTTTCAAACATTTCAAAACGAGTCTCAGCGTTCATTTTCTTCTCTGCATTAATTACTTAATAGCCAAATATTATACCCGATATCTGATTTAATAGCAAAAAGAGCGAGATAACAACTCAATTGGTATGGATATTTAAGATTAGAAGAATGACTCTCCATAGCTTTCAAGCTGCTGCCAGAGACTTTCTTTTTCTGGATGTTGCTCTCGCATGGCATGGATGCGTTGAAAATATGCATCAATTGATAAATAACCGTTTTCACCAGCTTGTACTCTACCTTGCACGGTTTCAAACCAATTTTCAGCTTCATCCTCTGTTAAAGATTCTGGGTAGTTTCTTGCTTTAAAATATATGAGTAAATCTGAGAGTTTCTCATCTTTAAATTTTGGGTGAAAATTTTGAAGCTCTTCTGCGCTTAATGTCTGAATTTGTTCAGCAATGCGCTTGTCGGCATTGTCCATAAAGCCGTTATAAAGCGATTGATCAACATCACTATTTCCAGAAAATTCTTGATCATTTTGATATAAATTTTGTACGACTTTTTCTAGGCTAGCCTGATTATCTTTAATAAAGGATAAATGTTGCATGCAGCGCTCCATATTGATTTGAAGTTGCTCAACTACTTTAGGTTCAATTTTATAAACATTAGGCACAAACATAGGGCTTTTGTTAAAAATCAAATCTTTAATTTGTAAGCGCTCTACACCTTCTGGCAATTCTGATTGTTTGGTAAACATTAAGGTTTTAAGCTCATCAGTACTTAGCTCTAGTAATATAGTAGGGTCTTGATCTAAGTTAAATACAATTACCCGATCTTTATAAGCTGGATGATAGGCCAAGGCTACTGATAGACGAGTGCAAGATAATGTGGCTGGATACATACCTGAAGTATGCAGCATTGGCTCAAAAAGATTGATTTGAGATTCTACAAATTTTTTCTCTCGCAATTTAAACGCATAGTCAAAGAGTTGAGGCTGTGTGTTTTTAATAATTTTAGCAATGGCGATAGTGGCCCGCACATCGGCTAAAGCATCATGCGCATTAGTATGCTCAATACCGTTTGCAGGGGAAAGTTGATCAAGTTTAAAAATCGGCTTGCCGTTTCCGTCATAAACCCATTCTAGACTAGCATCTTTTTTGAGTGCATAACATAGGCGCACAACATCTAAAATATCCCAACGGGTGTTGCCATTTTGCCAATGCCATGCATATGGGTCGAGAAAGTTTCGATAAAGTGTATAGCGAGTAAACTCATCATCAAAACGAATTGAGTTGTAGCCAACAATACAGGTGTTTGGTGTTGTAAATTCGGCTAATATTTTTTGAATAAAAACATGCTCAATATCACCTTTTTGATCACACAATTGAGGGGTAATTCCAGTTACATTGCAAGCTTCGGGCGATGGCAGGCAGTCATTGGTTGGCTTGCAATAAAACATTTGTTCATCAAGGATATTGAGGTTTTCATCTGTTCGAATGCCTGCAAATTGAGAAATTCTGTCTGTTTTTGGGCTAATACCAAACGTTTCGTAGTCGTACCAATAGAATGTTTTCATGAGTTTATTTTAACGAATTTTTGGCAATAAAAAACCCAGCGTTTAAGCTGGGTTTTTTATATCAATAATTTAAAGAAATTATTGTGGAACTACGTTAGCCGCTTGAGGACCTTTAGCGCCATCTTCTAAGTCAAATTCTACCTCTTGACCTTCTTCTAGTGATTTGTAGCCGTCGCCTTGGATAGCACGGAAGTGTACGAATACATCGTCACCACTTTCTTGCTCAATAAAACCAAAACCTTTTTTAGCGTCAAACCACTTTACTTTTCCTGTTGTAGACATGATGTCTCCTATAAGTTTAAAAAAATACCGAAAAAATAGACCACATTTATAACTTAGAAAAGATGAAAACATCAGTCAAACAATATAAATAGCAGCTGTATACTTTACCAGCAAGTGTATTTTAACGTAGTTTTAATCCTTGAAAAAGGTTAAATTAGCCTAGGGTTTATTTTTTGGGTTTTGAGCGGGAGAATTTCGGCTTGCGATTTCCTCTATCATCTCTACTGCCTTTGCTTCTGC
>JAHZKM010000094.1 GCA_022600395.1 Pseudomonadota bacterium
ACCTTGACCAATAGCAGATACAATTAACTCACACTCAATATCAAATTCTGAGCCTTCAATTGGTGTAGAACCATCTTCTTCTAAACGAACAAATCTCAATGCTGTTGCACGTCCATCAGAATTTTTAATAACTTCAACAGGGCTTAACTGACCTAAAATTTCTACACCTTCACGAGTTGCATCATCAATTTCTTCCTGTGCAGCAGGCATATCTTCGATTGTAGAACGAGTCGTTAATAACACGTCCGCACCAAGACGTTTTGAAGTATCGACAACATCATGAGCCGTATCATCAAAAATAATTCTTTCAGGACGATCTTTATCGGCTGGATTGCTTATATCGCCTAATCGACGAGCTACTGAAACAACGTCAATTGAAGTATCACCACCACCAATACAAATTACCTTGCCTGTGATATGCTGTAAACGACCTTGGTTATAGGCCTCAAGGAAAGCAACACCTGAAACACAATTCGTAGCATCGCCACCCGGAATTGGCAGTGTGCGTCCTGTCCACGCTCCAATTGCAAATAAAACCGCATCATATTCTTTTTCTAATTCTTCAACCGTAACGTCAACGCCAACTTTAGTGTTCATCTTAGTTTCAACACCAGTTGCAATTATGCGATCAATCTCATGAGCTAGTACATCACGAGGAACACGATAATCAGGAATACCATACATCATCATGCCGCCCAATTGATCAAATTTTTCATATACAGTCACTGCATGACCTTGTCGACGTAATTGTAATGCAGCGGCTAAGCCACCACAACCGCCACCAATAACGGCAACCTTTTTACCAGTATCTGCCGCTTCAATTTCAAATGTATAGCCTTCTTTTTTCGCATTATCACCAATAAACTGCTCAACTGCGTTAATACCAACAGTATCTTCAACTTCATTTCGATTACAGCCATCTTCACAAGGTGCAGGGCAAACACGGCCCATTACTGATGGAAATGGATTTGCATCAGTAGAGCGACGAAATGCGTACTCCTGCCATGTCATATCACCTGATGGCTTCTCCATGCCGCGAACAATATCTAACCAACCACGAATATTGTGGCCTGATGGGCAAGAGCCTTGACAAGGCGGAGTTTGTGTTACATAAGTTGGACATTTATGAGAAGTGTCTTCTTTAAAGATTTTCTGGTTCCATGGCACTGCACTTTTATCATCATCTTTAAATAATCTAAACGTGTGATTTTCACCTTTAGTAGATTGTCCGTAAGCATTCTTTTGCATAATAGTTCTCCTTGTTTTTATTCAGTTTCTGCTTCTTCTGCTATCTCAGCATCTTCCGCTTCAGTTTGTGGTTTATCCAAAATAATTGCCGAGCTTACCAACTGGTGCACACTAACAATCATGTATGGATCAAAATCAAATTTAGGTAATACTTTAGTAAACTGAGATTTACAAATGGCACAGATAGCTGCTAAAGTATTAACTCCCTCGTTCTTTTCTACTTGTTTTAGTGCCTGCATTCTTGGCATCGCACCTTTAACACGAATCTCCATTAAATCATCGGTTAAAAGGCCACCGCCTCCACCACAACAAAATGTAGATTCTTTAATTGTAGATCTTTCCATATCAATGTAATTATTACAAACCGCTTTAATTACTTCTCTTGGAAGAATAAATTGACCGCCTTCAATACCGCCCATATTTGTAGCGCGAGCTACATTACAAGAATCATGAAAGGTTACCGTACGATCATCATTTTCAGACTTATCAAAATTGAGCTTTCCTCTCTGAATTAAGTCATAAGTATATTCAATAATATGTTGTGGTTGCGGGTAACGATGATCAAGCTGATTTTGCAATTTTGAGGCATATGCATCACTTGATTGAGCGCCTGCACCTACACCACTTAAAGTATTCCAAAAGCTATAAGCAACACGCCACGCATGGCCACACTCTCCCACCATAACACGAGATACTTCAAGATCTAATGCGGCTTTACGAATTCTAAGGGCTGCCTTTCGCATAACATCATAAGAGCCAATAAACATTCCAAAATTAGCTCCTTCAGAGGCATATGAACTCATTGTCCAAGTGACACCATCTTGATAAAATACCTTACCATAGCCAATTAAGCCATCAATATGTGGCTCTGCAAAGAAATCTGCAGAAGGAGTAATGAGTAATATTTCACTACCTTTAGCGTCTAATGGGTACTTAACTGGCGCACCAAAATCTTCTTCAACCTCTTCTTCAAGGTCTAATAGCGTGTCTTTTAAAGCAGGTTCTGGCAAACCAAGGTTATTACCTACAGTTAATGCTTTACCTAAAATTTGGTTACAATATTTCTGACCAATACCAATCGTGTCTAACACTTCACGTGCTGCCATAGATATTTCAGCTGTATCGATACCATACGGGCAGAAAACTGAACAACGACGACATTGAGAACATTGATGAAAATAGTTATACCAATCGTCCACCATATCATCGTCAAGCTCTTTAGCGCCAACTAGCTTAGGGAAATGCTTGCCAGCAAAAGTAAAATAACGACGATATACGCTACGGAATAAATCTTGTCGTGCAACTGGCATGTTTTTTGGATCAGAAGAACCTAAGAAATAATGGCATTTATCCGTACAAGCGCCACACTTAACACAAGAATCTAAAAAAACTTGTACTGATCGATATTTAGACTTAAGCTCTCCCATCTTATCAATGGCGACTTCCTTCCAGTTTTCAACCTTTTCACCTGGAAAACCTAAAGGATTTTGGAATTCATCAGAAGATTTAAAGGGACCCTCACCCTCCATAATCCCAGGATTTAACTCTGGAATTTCAATATATGTTGGTAACTTAGGGATATCAAATTCTTTAGCAGCCATGTTTAATTGTCCTTACCTAATGTTTGTTCAAGCTTAATAGCATTATCTTTTTCTTGTTTTAACGCCCAAGGTGAAATATGACGTTTCTTACGTGCATTGTCGACTTGATTACGTGTTGGACTAAAGAAAACGCCAGGTACGTGTAATAATTTGGAAATTGGAAAAATAGATAACAATACAAATACTAAAAACAAATGAATTAAAAAATTTATATCAGTAGGCAGATTAGCCCAATCAAAAATTACTAGGCCACTTGCAAATGCTTTAACAGCCATTACATCTGTATGGTTATCAGTAAAAGTCATAATCACACCACTGACGCCTATTACAATTAGCATGAGTAACATCAAATAGTCACTTGGCGCGGAGATGTAACGAATACGTGAGACAAAAATTCGACGTGCAAGCAAACCACCTAAACCGATAATCATTGCAAATGCAGCATATTTAAATGGCTGAATCAATAAAAAAACTTCAGGTAAATCACCTGGAATAAAGTAACGTAAGTGGCGTACTAAAATAAGTAGTAAACCAAAATGAAATAAGAATCCGAATAACCAGATCCATTTGTTTGAACGGAAAAGACTTTCAAATAAAGTCACTTCACGAATCATTCTAAAAACCACACCTGATTGAGTTAATGGGGTTGGTGCAGTTGGTATTTTAAGGGGTGCAGGAGTAATCCAAAATTGATAGATTTTTCTACCCATGCCCACGATAAAAACTAATAGGGAAATGTAAAATAAAGCGGTAAAAATAATGCTTATTGTTGACATATTGCTCTCAAACTAAATGTTTAAAAATAAAAAAACACCTGCAAAACTGCAGATGTTTCAATGGATTATATCGAACTAGATACAACCAGTTGGCTTTGGAAGGCCAGCAAAACGACAACCTTGTTTACCAGGACCGTAAGGGAATAAAGAATAAAGATATTTAGAATTACCTTTGTCTTTACCCATTCTCTTAGCAATAGCTTTTGTTAGAACACGAACTGCTGGTGCAATTTGATATTCTTCAAAGTACTCACGTAAGAAATTAATAACATCCCAATGCTCTTCAGTTAACTCAACTTCGTCATCAGCAGCCATTTGCTTACAAATGTCTTCATTCCAATCTTTAAGATCTACCAAGAAACCTTCTTCATCTACTTCAGCGCCACAAATTTGTGCCATAGTTATACTCCTATATATAAATTAAAGTTAAACCCAAGAAACCGCAGTTCC
>JAHZKM010000095.1 GCA_022600395.1 Pseudomonadota bacterium
CACTTGGAGCGGGTAACGAGAATCGAACTCGTCTCATTGGCTTGGACGGCCAAGGTAATACCAATATACGATACCCGCAAATTCTTTTGTTTTATGGTGGAGAGAGAAGGATTCGAACCTTCGAAGCCGGAGGCGATGGATTTACAATCCACATACTTTAACCACTCGTAAATCTCTCCAAAACAATCCAGAATTATCCCATAGGTAAATAGCCTTTGCAAGGCTAAATTTAATAATTTTACGTGTTTTTTTAAATCCTCGAAACGCCGCTAGCAATCGCTGCATCGTAAACAGCTTTTGGAACTACATCAATCAGTCTTTTATCAAATGGCTTGGGAATAATATATGACTTACCATAGCTTATAGAGTCTGTATTGTAAGCTGTCAGTACATCTTCTGGAACTTCTAATTTTGCTAAATCTTTCAAGGCATGCACAGCAGCAATTTTCATTTCAGTATTAATCTCGCTTGCTTTAGCGTCTAAGGCGCCTCGAAAAATAAAAGGAAATCCAAGCACATTATTTACTTGATTCGGATAGTCGCTGCGTCCTGTTGCCATTATTAAATCATCGCGTGCGGCATTTGCGTCAGCAGGAGATATCTCTGGATCCGGATTAGACAAAGCGAAGACAATAGGCTTGTCAGCCATTGATTTAACCATGTCTTGAGAGACTAAATTTGCGGCAGCTACACCAACAAAAATGTCTGCATCTTCCATAGCATCTGCCAATGTTTTTTTGCTAGTTTTAACTGCATATTGCTTTTTAACGTCACTCACGTCTTCTAAATCAGTTGAAATAACGCCCTCTCGATCAACTAGCAATATATTTTCTTTTTTAAGACCTAGCTCACACAATAGGTTTAGTGTTGCAATACCTGCTGAGCCCGCACCTAAACAAACTAGCTTAACAGTTTCAATAGACTTTCCCTGAATTTCAATTGAATTTAAAAGTCCTGCTGCAACAATAATAGCCGTGCCATGCTGGTCATCATGAAAAACAGGGATATCCAACTCATCAATTAAACGCTTTTCAATTTCAAAACAACGAGGTGCGGAGATATCTTCTAAATTAATACCGCCAAAAGTAGGTGCGATATTTTTGACGGTTTGTACAAACTCTTCAACATCCTGCGTATCGACTTCAATATCAAAAACATCAACATCTGCAAAATGCTTAAATAGTACCGCCTTGCCCTCCATTACTGGTTTAGAAGCTAACGGGCCAACATTGCCAAGCCCTAATACAGCTGAGCCGTCAGAGATAACTGCAACCAAATTATTTTTAATAGTGTATTTATTAACCAAATCAGGGTTTTTGGCAATTTCACGCACTGGCGCTGCCACTCCTGGTGTGTATGCCAGCCCAAGGTCTTCTCGAGTAGCTAATTGCTTATGTGATGAAACAATGAGCTTTCCTGGACGTTCACCTTGGTGGTAGTCAAGTGCTTGCTGATGTAATTCTTCTTGAGTTATCATAATTTTATTTTAATTTATTAATAGTTAGCTTTCATTTATTTTTTTGCTATGTCCAGCCAAGCACTTGATTCATCTTAGTAATATTGGACACTGAAATTCCCTTAGGACATACACGCTCACAATATCGATGATTTGAACAACTACCAAATCCTTCGCTTTCCATTTGATTAAACATTTTTTGTGCACGATCTTGCTCTTCAATTTTGCCTTGTGGCAATAAAGATAAATGAGTAATTTTGGCGGCAACAAACAAGGTTGCTGACGCATTTGGACATACCGCAACACAAGCGCCACAACCAATACAAGTAGCTGAATTAAACGCTTCATCTGCGCTATGCTTGTCAATCAACAATGCATTTGCCTCGGGCGCCGATCCTGTATGAACTGATACATAACCACCCGATTGAATGATACTGTCAAATGAAGATCGGTCAACCGTTAAGTCTTTAATCACTGGAAATGCCTTAGCACGCCAAGGCTCTATCCATAATTCAGTTTGATTCTTATAGTCGCGCATATATAGTTGACAGGTTGTTGTTGCTTTTTTATCACCATGTGGATAGCCATTAATAACCAATGAACAAGCACCACAAATACCTTCTCGACAGTCATAATCAAAAACAATACAATCTTGATCTTGTGCGATAAGTTGCTCATTAAGCTGATCAAGCATCTCCAAAAACGAAGTGTTTTCATCGATATTGTCAATCTGATAAGTGACAAACTCTCCTTGAATGTTGCTGTTTTTTTGTCGCCAAATATGTAGAGTAAAATTCATTTGTAGTTCCTTACAGTTGGTTCGATAAACTCATAATTAAGCTGCTCTTTGTGTAGCATTGGCTGTTCGGGCTTGAACTCCCATGCGCCCACAAACGAAAAATCATGATCATCTCTTTTTGCTTCACCACTTTCAGATAAGTATTCCACACGCGCATGAGCACCACAAGACTCTTCACGCATTAGAGCATCTTGACACATCAACTTGCCTAACTCGATAAAATCTGCCACTCGACCTGCACGCTCTAACGTTTGATTTAGATCTTTATCAACGCCAGTCACTTTAATATTTTGCCAAAAATGCGCCTCTAATTCTGCAATTTCGCCAATAGCTTGTTTTAGTTGCTCAGCTTCACGCGACATACCACAAGCTTCCCACAATATTTTTCCTAGTTTTTGATGATAATACTCTGGAGAGTATTTGGGTGAAGGTGCATGCATTAATTGATGAATTCGATCTTTAACCAATTGCAAGCTTTGCACTACTTGAGGATGAGTATCATCCACATCAGTTAAGCTGCTCTTGGCTAAGTAATTAGCAACCGTTTTTGGTAAAACGAAATACCCATCTGCCAATCCCTGCATTAATGCAGAAGCACCCAAACGATTAGCGCCATGATCGGAAAAATTAGCCTCGCCACCAGCAAACAAACCTTCTACGGTAGTCATTAAATCATAGTCTACCCACAATCCACCCATGGTGTAGTGTGGCGCTGGATAAATTTTCATTGGCGTTTGATAAGGGTCTTCACCGGTAATACTCTGATACATATCAAATAAGTTGCCATATTTTTCTGCAACCGCCTCAAGACCCAATTTTTCAATAATAGCACTAAAATCTAGATACACGCCCAAACGTTTGCCATGAATCTTACTACCCACACCATGACCTTTATCGCAAATATGTTTCACAGCACGTGATGCTATATCTCTAGGAGCTAGATTGGCAAAAGCTGGATACATTCTTTCCAAAAAATAATCTCTATCTTCTTCTTTGATATCTGCTGGATTTTTATCACAATCCTCGCTATTTTTAGGCGCCCAAATACGTCCATCATTGCGCAAAGATTCACTCATCAATGTTAATTTAGACTGATTCTCTCCCGTAGGTGGTATACAGGTTGGATGTATTTGAGTAAAGCTTGGATTAGCAAAGTAAGCGCCTTGCTTATAAGCTCGCCAAGTTGCTGAGGTATTACAGCCTTTAGCATTAGTTGATAAATAAAATGCATTACTATAACCACCTGTACACAAAACAACACAATCGGCTGTGTGTGCAGAAATCTCACCACTGACCAAATCTCTCACAATAATACCGCGCGCCTTGTTATCAACCATAATCAACTCTAGCATCTCTGATCGTGACTGATGTGTAACATTGTCATTTGCTAATTGACGACTGTGCGCTTGATAAGCGCCAAGTAATAATTGTTGACCCGTTTGCCCGCGAGCATAAAAAGTTCGAGAAACTTGTGTACCACCAAACGAACGATTAGCTAAATAGCCGCTATATTCGCGCGCAAAGGGCACACCTTGGGCAACCGCTTGGTCAATAATATTGCCACTTAACTCTGCTAAACGATAGACGTTAGATTCGCGCGCTCTAAAATCGCCACCTTTAATGGTATCGTAAAATAAACGCCAAACACTATCGCCATCATTTTGATAGTTTTTGGTTGCATTAATACCGCCTTGTGCAGCAATGGAGTGCGCCCTACGCGGTGAGTCTTGAAAGCAAAAAGAGCTTACCTGATATCCAGCTTCACCCAATGTAGCACACAAAGAAGCGCCTGCAAGCCCCGTACCAACGACAATAACTTTATGTTTTTTGCGGTTTTGAGGCGAGATAAGTGATAAGCTAAACAGATGCTTTTCCCAGCGACTTTCTAAAGGGCCTGTTGGTTCATTTGCACAAAAAATATTCATAATATTACACTCATTGGGAGACTAATAAAACCGGCAAAAATCACTAGAACAATGCCAATGGCAGTTGCATGATGATGCTTAGCAGATAAGCCAAATGTTTGCAACACATTGGTTAATCCATGATGCAGGTGCGCCGCTAAAGTTACCAACCCAACAATATAAATAAACCACATAATTGGACTGGTAAAAATAGAAATGATTGACTGATATATGTCGGCCTTATCAACTAACCATGTCATTTGCACAAAATGAAAAACAATAAAGGCAAACAATGCACCCGCACCACCCCAGGCCAACAACCTTGGGATTGCCTTGGGATAGCTTTTCTGGTATCTAGCTCCTGCGCTCGTATTATTATCAAACTGGCGAGAAACAGCGGTGATAACATGAAAAGTCAGTGTTGCGATTAAGAGTAGCAACATAAAGCCGTAAAAAGGCGTCTGTGAAAACCAATGATAAAATTCGTTAAACTCTTCCTTACCAGAATGAAAATAAAGCAGGCTTAATAAATGAAAAACAATATACAGCAGCCAAATTAAACCAGCAATGGCCATCCATTTTTTACGAGTGGCTGTGTTCTTAAAAAAGCTCATCAAACTCCTTTCTAGGTTTTAGACCTTCTTTTTCTATTGTTCGAAGGCAGCTGTTATAGCGCAAAATTGGGTCTGAACAATGCTTGGGCGCCATTTTTTCAGCAATCTCATATTTAGCAATAGCGTCCATCAAACCTTGATAAGCAAAAGAGTGAGACATGGCATGCTTTAGCAATCCCCTTGCTTTTCTTTCCAAAAAGATACCCATATAATAATGTCGATGAAATTCAGAATCAAGCCTATCAATGGTTTCTGTAATTTTTTTATGTGAAACCTTAACATTGCTCAGGCCTAATTGATCTGTTAATGCCAAAATATAAACCACAAGCGCTTGTTGATTATTAGGATCAACTGCAAACACATCAATGCAAATACTAATGGCCAAATCTGGCTCTAGTAATGAGCGATATTGTCTAGCTTTGTCGAGTACTGTGTCAATAGACTCTTTATCAATCAAATGATATTTCATATCTTCCCTTATAAAAAAATTTTATAAATTTACTCTACTCA
>JAHZKM010000096.1 GCA_022600395.1 Pseudomonadota bacterium
ACCTGCAAACAAGCTTCCCTGAACCTCCTTATAAGCAGAAATAGAGCCAAATGACATAACATCGGCACCTGCTTTAACCTTGGAGAGTAAAACTAAATCCCTATCTTCAGCAATTACCTGCTGAAAAGAATAAATCTTATTGTTGACAATTTTGGGCGCTTGATAAGTTCTATCTTGATGTGGATTAGGTGAGCTAGGTGCCGGTTGTTCAATAGCTTGAGTTTTAATTTTTGTTTTGTTACTAGGAGATAGCGATTTGCCAAAAACAGCCAGTCCAGAAAATTTAGCAAAATCAATTAACTCTTGCTTTTGTGAGCGAATACCGACCGCAACCATCTCGTTTTGCGCTAGAATTTCAATTAAAACAGCTAGTTCATTCGCTTGAAAGTTTTTATGATTTATTTCTAAAATAACAGGTGCATGTTGAAATTGCGATTTGTTACCACTGGCAAGCGTGGTAATTTCATCCACCAAAGTGTCGGTATTATTGGTTAAAACCCTTAGCGTATATAACGCCTCTGTTTGGGTAATAACTTCAATCTTGTTCAATTACGCCATCCTTGTGTACAGTCAAGGAAGTGCCAAACTCGATTCATTCCGCCATCACCACTCAGCATTAACTCTAATGGCGTCTTATGTTTAAATTTTTTAACACTACGCTTTAGCCAAACACTAGCATACTGTTTATTGGTTGGAAAAGTTGTGCCTAATGATTCATGAATGCCAAGAATCATTCTACTGCGCTTTACCATGTTATCATTAAATTCAAAGGCTTTATCACCTCGACGATATAAGTATAAATGCCTTGCCTTAATAACATCTTCAAGGCCTAATATAGTCAACTGATCTACATCCTCTAAGTTCCAATTTTCTAAGATCTGTGCCAGCTGAAAAGTTAATTGATTTTTTTCATCATCGCTTAAATTGATAATGTCTTTTTCTGAAGTGTTATTTGTATGCATTAATTTACCCTAAAATAAAATAGTATTTCTCGATCGAAGACACTTTTGTCAGGCGCATGGGGAAGCGGAGAAGCCTTGTAAACCGCTCTCTCAATAGCATCTTTAAAAACTTTCGATCTAGCGCTATTACTTACATTACAAGACTGTAAATTCACACTTTGGACGTTGCCATTCAGATCTTGTAAAATATAAACATCGCAGCCCCAGTCATCTTGCGCGCCCTGATAACGCCAATTTTCTTTAACTCTTGAAGCAATCTGATTGACGTAGTTTGTTTTTAACTCATTTAAGATATCCTCTTGGGCAATTTCTCTTTCTTGATCTTCCTCAGCCTGAATCTCTTTTTTTAAAGAGCGGGTGTCTTGTTCTTTTTCAAACTTACTAGCCTCTATGCTTCTAAGTTTTTCAATTTTTTGCTTTTCTTGCTCGGCCATTTTGGCTTTCTTTTCAGCAGTTTTTTTTCGCTTTTCAGCTTCACGTGCTTTTTTTTCAGCCAAACTCTTTTTTTCCAATGCTCGCTTACTTTCACTCTCGGCTGCTTTTCTAATTTTTTCTGCTTCAGCTTTAGCTTGCTGCTCTTTTTTAGTTTTAGCTTTTAATTTTTTCAAGCGCTGCTGTTCTTTATAACGCTCGTTTTCAACCCGTTTTTCAGCTAGCTTTAGATCTGCCAGTCGCTGTTCGCGTTTTTGCTTAATATCAATTAAACGCTGTTTTTCTTTTTTAATTTCTGTTAAGTCAATAGTCACCGCTTTAGGCACTGCTTGAGATGAGGATTTAGGTGCTGTTTTAGGAATCTCCCAACGCTGAACACCCGAAAATACTAATCCAATAATTAACAGTACATGCAGGGCAATTGCTGTCCAAAATGCTACGGGATGTTTATTGGCAATCTTGGGTAATTTAATTTTTTTTATAAACTCAGTCTTCATTACTATTCGCCCGATTCAGTCACAATACCGACCTTATCTACGCCATTTTTCTGCAAAAAAGACATAAGCGATACCACAGAGCCATATGCCACACTCGCATCACCCCTAACAAAAACTTTCATAGCTGGATAGATCTCTAAACGAGCACTTACGCGACCAGCAATAATACCGAGTGGCAATTTCTCGCCTCTAGCAACATCTGAATCGTCTTCGTTCAGTGAGTTAATAAAATACTCGCCTTCTTTATTAATAGTAACAATGGTAGGTTGCTGTTCAGTAAAGTCAACCATTTTTGCGTCAGCAGTAGGAAGATCAACTTCAATACCTTGTTCAATAATAGGGGTTGTCATCATAAAAATGACTAACAACACCAACATAACATCAATGTACGGCACAATATTAATATGTGCATCAACACTCGGTCTATGACGTTGAGGAAGCTCCATCATAACTAAGTGTTATTTTTGCCTCTGAAATGTGACAAACAACTCTTCAACAAATGACGTATATTTGTTTTGAATTTCGCCTACCTGTGTGATCAAGCGATTGTAAGCAATGGTTGCTGGAATTGCAGCAAATAAACCAAACGCTGTTGCAATTAACGCTTCAGCAATACCTGGTGCAACAATTGAAATAGTCGCCTGCTTAACAGAGGCAAGACCAATAAACGAATGCATGATGCCCCAAACTGTACCAAACAAACCAATATATGGACTGGAAGATGCGATCATTGCTAAAACGCTTAAACCGTGGTCTAAACGGTCAACTTCATTATTAACGGCCGTATTCATCGAACGATAAGCACGCTCTGAATTAATCACCAAGGCTTGGTTCGAAGCAGAAGTTGAATGCGTAAATTCACCATAACCTGCGCCAAAAATATGTTCCATTGGGGTGCGGTTCGACACCTGATTTGGAATACGCTCATGCAGTATCGATAAGTCAGTATCTGCTAAAAAATTATTATGAAAACGCTTAATATCTTTGTTAGCATCCATTAAAGTTTTCTTCTTTGACATAATAACTGTCCAAGAATAAATACTCATTAAGACCAAAACAATCATAACCACCTGCACCACAAAACCTGCACTGATAATTAAACTGAAAATTGACAAACTATTATCCATTTATTTTCTCCAGAATATTACTTGGAATAGCATGTGGTTTAAAATTTTGCACATCTAAACAAGCAACGGTAACTTGTGCTACAAATAATACCTTATTTTGCTTATGATCCCTTATTTTCTGTGAAAAAATCAGGCTTGCTCGTCGAGATTTTTCCACTTGAGTATCAACAATAAGTAAATCGTTAAATCGAGCTGGCAGAAGATACTCAGCCTGAAGTGATTTAACAGCAAAAACAACACTTTGATGTTTGATTAATTGATCTTGTTCAAAACCCATTTCACGCAAAAATTCACTGCGACCACGCTCAATAAATTTCAGATAATTCGCATAGTAAACCACGCCACCACTATCTGTATCTTCGTAATAAACTCGAATCTTTAAATGACTCATTTGAACAGGTCTTGGTGATTGGATGGTCTAGCCAAGCCCAGATGCTCATAAGTTAGATTTGTGGCACTTCGTCCGCGAGGAGTGCGTTGAATAAAGCCTTGTTGAATTAAATAAGGCTCAACCATATCTTCTAAAGTACCGCGCTCTTCACCAATAGCGGTAGCTAAGGTATCAAGCCCAACAGGCCCGCCTGCAAATTTATTAGCCATAATGGACAGATAATCACGGTCTAGTTGTTCCAATCCTGCTTCATCCACTTTGAGTACACTCAAGGCTTCATTGGCAATAGCTTGATGAATAATGCCATTGGTTTTTACATCTGCAAAATCTCGAACTCGTCGCAATAATCGATTAGCAATTCTGGGTGTTCCACGCGAACGTTTGGCAATTTCATGTGCACCGCCTGACTCAATTTCAATGTTTAAAATTTTAGCGGAGCGCTCTACAATAACTTGTAAATCATGATGATTATAAAACTCTAAACGCTGAACAATACCAAAACGATCACGCAGTGGTGAAGTTAGCATTCCAGCACGCGTGGTCGCCCCAATCAAAGTAAAAGGTGGCAAATCTAATTGCACTGAATGCGCCGCCACTCCCTCGCCCACCATAATATCCAACTTAAAATCTTCCAAAGCGGGGTACAAAATCTCTTCAACTACAGGATTAAGGCGGTGAATCTCATCAATAAACAAGACGTCATAAGGCTCCAATTTAGTCAAAATTGCAGCTAAATCACCTGAACGTTCAAGGACTGGTCCAGAAGTTTGCTTAATACCTGCACCCATTTGATTGGCAATTACATTAGCTAGCGTAGTTTTTCCTAACCCGGGTGGTCCGTAAATCAGGCAATGGTCTAGTACGTCTTCGCGCTTTTTTGCTGCCTCAATGAAGAGTGACATTTGTGATTTAACATCGTGCTGACCAATATACTCAGACAAACTATCTGGGCGCACCGAAGCGATAACAATATCTTCGCCACCTTGATCTTCGCCGCCTACTAAAGAGTCTTCTTCTATCATGTTAATTTAATAAATTTTTAAAGTTATTTTAACTGATTAACCTCTTGGAACAATAGTTTGATTTTTATTGGCTTGTATCGATGTTGCAATTTTACCAATTTAGCTACACTTGCTTCTTGATAAGGCATAAACCTGCTAATCTTCATCTGCCACTCATGGTTCGTATTAAGTTGGTGCTTAAAAATAATGCTAGACAATGAATCAAGTGGAATATCACTGCCTAACTCCTGCTTCATCCATTGTTGCAAGCTTAATTCCGTTGGCAACTGATTAATCAACAAACCTTGCTTGCTTGAATGAACGTTAACTTGAGCCAAGCCCAATGCGTCAGTCAGTGATAATTTAAATTCTTGCTCTAAAAATTCAATCTCAAAACCCAAATTCTGGTGTGTGTTTTCTACAATAATACTCACGCGTCCTTTAGCAGACCAAGCATCTGGTGTGGTACCCACACTTGCATTATGTTGTTGAATGTTTAAAGTTTCACAGCCTTGTAAAAACAAAAATACCAGACCGATAAAGAGTCGTTTCATAGGTTGGCCATTCTAACATCTGTGTTGCAATAGCGAACGCCTAAAAAAATGCGATTGATGTATAATTAAGCGCTTATTGAGTTTGTTATTTAGGTTTATGTCGCACATTGCTATTTTAAGTGTCAATCATGCACAAGCACCGGTTTCGGTGCGTGAGCGCGTAGCTTTTGCACCTAATGATTTAAGTCGTGAATTGCAAGTCTTAAATAGCATTCCAGATGTTGAGGCGGGGGTTATCTTATCCACCTGTAATCGTTCTGAAATTTATGCTGTTATTAACGCAGACAATGCGCAAGAAATATTAAGCCAGTATCTAGCAGATACACATCAGATCTCCAGAGAAGAAATTGATGCTTATTTGGTGTATTTTGAAGATAATGCTGCCTTAGAGCATATTTGCAATGTTGCTTGTGGACTTGACTCTTTAGTACTAGGAGAGCCGCAAATACTAGGTCAGCTAAAAGACGCCTACCATTCAGCTAAACAAGCTAAAACATTAGATAAAAAACTAGAAAAACTATTTCAACACGCTTTTTCTACTGCAAAAAAAGTACGCACAGACACGCAAATTGGCTCATCCCCTGTTTCCATTGCCTATTGCGCTGTCAAGCTTAGCGAGAAAATCTTTACCGATTTATCTGAGCAAACAGTTTTATTAATTGGCGCCGGAGAAATGATTGAGCTTTGCGCACAACATTTAAATCAAAAAGGTGTTAAAAATATTATTGTTGCCAATAGAACTCTTGAAAATGCACAAAAAATTGCCTCGCTTTACAAGGCACAATCTATTAGCTTAAAACAATTTTCTTCTGTTATTCATCAAGCAGATATTATTATTTCATCAACTGCTGCCTCGGTGCCAGTAATCGGCAAAGGTCTAATTGAAAGCGCACTAAAACGTCGCAAACACAAGCCTATATTTATGCTTGATATTGCCATTCCACGAGATATTGAGCCAGAAGTAGGTCAATTAGATGATGTCTATCTCTATACTATTGATGACCTTGAGCAAGTAGTAAGTGACAATATCGACTCCCGGGAAAAAGAAAAAGTCTTGGCTCAAGAGATTATTATTAAGCAAACACAAGTGTTTAATAAATGGTTGTCTGTCCTGCCTAATGAACAACTCGTTCAAACTTATCGCCATAGTGTTAATCAAATTAAAGAAGAAGCACTAACGGATGCTTTAAAACGCTTAAACAATGGTGGTGATAGTGAGCAAATTATGACTAAGCTAGCTGACCAGTTGGCCAATAAAATACTTCATACTACTTTTAAAAATATCAAGCAAACTCCACGTGAAGCTCTATCTCAATGTGAAGGCTGTATACCTAATCTTAAGAAATAATGAACGAATCCATTCTTGCCAAGTTAGAACAAATGTCTATGCGCTTAGAAGAAGTTGGCGCTATGCTAAGCGATCCAGGTGTTGCCGGTGACCCTAAGAAGTTTAGAGAACTCTCTATTGAACATTCACAGCTAACGCCAGTTAATGAACAGTATCAGGAATACTTAACAACTGAGCAAGACCTTGAAGACGCTAAGCTAATGCTGGAAGAAGATGATGCGGATATTAAGGCGATGGCTAAAGAAGAAATCAGTGACGCTAAAGATAATTTAGAACGCTTAGATCTTGAACTTAAAAAATCACTACTACCCAAAGACCCGAATGATTCTCGAAACATTATTTTGGAAATTCGCGCAGGAACTGGCGGAGATGAAGCTTCTATCTTCTCGGGAGATTTATTTAGAATGTACACACGTTACTGCGAAAAACAAAAATGGCAAATAGAGACTCTAAGCGCTAATGTCGGTGATCATGGTGGCTATAAAGAGATTATTACTCGTATAAGTGGGGTTGATGTTTATTCTAAACTTAAATTTGAATCAGGCGCTCACCGCGTTCAACGTGTACCAGAAACTGAAAGCCAAGGCCGTGTGCACACCTCTGCTTGTACAGTTGCCATTATGCCGGAAGTAGAAAATATTGAAGATATCGACATTAACATGAGCGATGTACGTGTTGATACTTTTAGGGCGAGTGGCGCAGGTGGACAGCACGTTAATAAGACTGATTCAGCTGTTCGTGTTACTCATATTCCAACTGGAACAGTGGTTGAGTGTCAAGATGGACGTTCACAACATAAAAACAAAGCTCAAGCAATGTCAGTTCTAGCATCCAGAATTTTAGATGCCCAACAGCAAGTTCAACAAAAAGAGCAAGCATCGGCGCGTAAAGAATTGGTTGGTAGTGGCGATCGATCACAAAGAATTCGTACTTATAATTACCCTCAAGGGCGTATTACCGATCATCGTATCAACTTAACGTTATACAAATTAGCAGAAATTATGGAAGGTGACTTAGAATCTATTATTGAGCCGCTGATTGTAGAGCAACAAACCAACCAATTGACAGAATTAAACGACGCGCTAGCTTAGCCTTCTATGGAATAATTGCGCCAGAACAAACAAAACACCTAGTGCAATCACAATCGTTGGACCTGTGGCCAAATCATAAAATGTAGAAGCGCCTAACCCCATTAACACTGCTACCATGGAAACCGCTATTGATTGCAATACCATGGCAAGTGGAGAGAGGGCAAACACTCTGGCTACCGCAGGTGGAATAATGAGTAAAGAGGTAATCAATAGGACACCTACAATTTGCACAGAAATTGACACGGTTAAGGCGATCATCAACATAAATAGTAATTGATAAAAAGTGCGATTAAGCCCTTGGGAAACAGCTAACTCTTCATTTAAAGTTAGCAATAATAGTTTTTGCCAAAAGGCAACTAACAGGCCAATAACGATCGCTAGTACGACATAAATCCAGATAATATCTATATAGCTAATTGACAAAACATCGCCAAATAATAATGCGAAATAATCAGTATTTTCACCACCAACAACACTCAAAATAACAATACCAAGTGACAAGGCAAGATGCGAAAAAATGCCCAAAATAGCATCATTAGACAAAAATTTCTTCTGCTGTAAAAGCACGATCAAGCCTGCAAAAAAAGTACCGACAACAACCAAGCCTAAATGCATACCCAAGCCACTAGCCAAACCAAGTGCCACTCCGAGTAAGGCTGAATGCGAGATAGACTCAGAAAAATAACTCATACGTTTCCAAATCACAAAACAGCCGAGTGAACCAGCGATAATAGAAATACCAAGCGCCGCAATAAGCGCTCTTAAAATAAAGTCTTCCAATGCTAGACTAATTTATGACTGACAATCTTGACACAAGCCGTATAAATACAGGCAATGATCGGTTAGTTGATAACCATATTTAGTCGCAATATCATGTTGATGTTGCTCAATAACCTCATCGTTAAACTCATCAATCTTACCGCATTTAACACACAACAAATGGTCATGATGCTCAGTATTAGACAGCTCATAAACACTTTGACCATTATCAAAGTTCAGCTTATTAATCATGCCCGCCTCTTCAAATTGGGTGAGTACTCGATAAATAGTTGCCACGCCTACTTCTTCGCCCTGCAAAACTAATGAGCGATAAATATCTTCAGCAGTCATATGATGATTATCACTTTTTTCTAAAATTTCTAAAATTTTAAGCCTTGGCAATGTTACTTTAAGACCTGCACTTTTTAAATCTTGG
>JAHZKM010000097.1 GCA_022600395.1 Pseudomonadota bacterium
AAAAATAATTCAGCTGTTGAGATGGCATCCTGCATAGCATTATGAGCTTTGTATCTTGGCAGGTTGTATTTTTCTCTTAACGAGAATAAACGCAAACCTTCTGACTGAATATAGCCCTTAGTATTCATCATTTTTTTAGTCTCGATTTTTAAGGTATCTAGCATCATCATCGGCAGGCAATTAATTTTGTACAATTTTTGACAAGCGCAATTAATAAACCTTTTTTCAATATTATCAAAATGGACAATAATCACTCGATTTTGCATTTCGCTAAATAACTGTTCCATTGCATCATTTAGGGTAACACCTTGGCTCAAGTCATCATCGGTCAACTGATGAATACTAACGTTTTTTTCAGTTAGTGATTGCTTTGGGTTGATAAGCAAGTGCCGACTTGAACCAGCTAATAAATGCATGTCTTTAATAATTGTATAACCCATACTAATGATTTTTTCTTTAGCGGGATGCAGTCCAGTTGTTTCAAAATCCAATACTAAAAATTCAATATCTTTAATATTTGTATTTTTATTAATCAAGGGCTTGTTTAAATAATGCCTTAATGCTGGTGACAAATTAGACTTTAATAACAACGATTTTTGGTAGTACTCAGGGAATAAGTAATAAGCCAATTTTTTCATAATATGGATGTTTGATACTGAGAACTCATTGCAGATTGCATATTGGCTACAATATTAAACGCATCTTTCAGGTGTTTTTGATCTAAAGAAGATATTTCTTTAGTCGGTACAAAATTATCAATCGCATGTCCATTTTTGATTTGCTTAGACTGATGCTCAATTCTCACTAAATTAATAAACTTATAGGCTTCAATCAAATCGTTAGCGCCTGAGCTGCTAAGTGCGCTCATATCCATCAATTCTCTTAGTCTATCTTGAGTGTTGATCGCACCAACCCCTTGTGACAAAGCATAAACACGAGCAAAATCAACAATAGGAACAACGCCTTTTCTTTTTAAATCCAGTGTTTTTTTATCCGCACCATGGCGATCCACAATAAAGTTTCTAAAAAACCCTAAAGGCGGTGTATAGTGCTCAGCATTATGCGCCATATGTGTCTGAAAAATAGTATTCTTTTTTGTTTTTTTTAAAACGCTTGGTAGTAAATCATCCAAAAGCTCAGAGGTTCCGTAAATACACTTTAAGTCAAAGAAGATGCTGGCATACATAAGTGCTTTTGGATCAGGGCTTGAAATCCAGCTGTTAAAATAAGAGCGCCAAACGGAGATCGTCTGTCGCCACTTAGGATTAGTTGCCATCACATCACCTGGGCAATACACATAACCACACTCATTCAGACCATCGCTAACATAATGGGTTAACTTAGAAAAGTACTCACCATGTAGTTTTTCATCATAATCGTCCGATAAAATTAACAAATTATCTTGATCTGTATGTGCAATTTGCTCCGATCGGGCAAGAGACCCTGCCACTACCCAAGCATAATCTATTGGCGCTTCACCTAATAAAGCTTCTGCTTGTTTCAATAACTGCTGATTAATAGCGCGACCCACCGAACTAATAGAATAAGTAATATCATGCTCATCCATATTAGACTCAAAGCTGTGCTGCAACAACAGAGGCACTTGCTTAGATATCTTCTTTAACTCTTCAACTGTCTCAGATACTAGAACTTCGTTGATCAGGAACACTACATTATGGCTTTGCTTTCTTAATAGGTCAGCTGCAGTAATAACGCCCACCACTTGCTTATTTTTTAAAATGGGCAAGTGTCTGATATGCGAATTCGCCATTAACAACATCGCTTCAACACCGCTCTTATAGTGTGCAATCGAGATTGGATTAATGGTCATAATATCTCTCACAGGTGAAGACACGTCTAGCCCCGTGGCAGCCACCTTCGTGCAAAAAGCTCTATCGGTGACAATACCAGTCAGAATATTATTGTCGGTTATCACAACCGAAGTAACATTTTTACTGCTCATAAGCTGAGCTACATCGCGAATACTAGTGTTCGAATCAATAATATAAGCATCATTGGCTCGCGACATGGAAAGCACTGAGTTGTCTAGCAAACTATTTTGTTTAGCGATATTTTGAACTTTGATGCTAGACTCCAGTCCAGCATCAACAAAGAAGTGATGAACATTGCTTTGCTCTGAAAATAACTCAAAAAACAGTTTTTTCGGTATCTTGTAATATAATGTGTCTTCTTGACAACTATGTGAATATAAAAGTAGTTGGGCACTATAGCCAAACCACTGCCGCTCTCCCAAAATAGAAAACAACTGCTCATTCTCATCTTTGATCAAAACAGCGCCTTTGCGAACCAAATATAAAAAATCTGGTTTAAGGGTTAAGATATATTTTCTTTTTCGGTAGCCAATATGTATATCTTTGACTAAAGCTTTAAGTTGAGAAGAATTGGCGCTATCAAGAGGTAGTGTCGACTTAAGAAAATCAATAATCTCTAATTCTTCAATATCCATAATCTAGTAATCCTTATCTTGATAAGTAAAGATAGCAGGCACTTCCGCATAAAAGACACTTCCACTAGCAGAGATAACAAACTGCAAATAATCAGAACTTCTAGCATCAACCAAGGAGCTTTGCCATAATCGGTCGCCTGGCTCTAACAAGCTCATAGATTCTGGCTCAGAATGAGCGCCCTGTTCATTAACCAATGCAAATTTAACTTCTTGCAGTGGTGTATTAGAATTTAAGCGGAAATGATTTTTTCCGTACTCTTGAGTATCGGAAGTCACCAACAACTCCAAATCACCATTCTCTAAGTCACAGTGTCCACTTTCCCAGCGGCAATTAGACTTGACAAGCATTTTGTACAATTGACCATCTTTAGCTTTATGAGGGACTTCAGCCACATAGTAGTCGACTGCAAAATAACTCATAATCGCCAAAATAGGGGCGACGATCATTGATGTAATAACGTGTTTATTTTTAAAAAACATAATTCCTTTATTTTAAATAAAAAAACACCCGGCATTGCCGGGTGTCAAAGTAAAAAACTTAAAAAGTTTTTTTAGTTAGATGCTGGAACACGAATGTTCTCAACCATCTTCTCAACCTCTGCAGGTACTTTAGCTGTACGACTCATTACAAGGAATGCAACAGCGAAGTTAACCAAGGCGCCAATCGCACCGAACGCATTCGGCTCAATACCTAAGAACCAGTTCGGATCCATGTCGCCTAAGAAAGACGTTGACTGCACAAACATAATGCCTTTGTGTTGGAATACATATAACAATGTAACACCAATACCTGACAACATACCTGCAATCGCACCTTCCTTGTTCATCTTCTTAGAGAATATACCCATCATAAGCGCAGGGAATATACTCGATGCTGCTAGACCAAAGGCTAGTGCAACTGTACCTGCGGCAAAATCCGGAGGATTAAAACCGTAGTAACCCGCAATTAAAACAGCACCAAGCATTGATAATCTAGAGTATTTAAGCTCTTCTTTCTCAGAGATATTCGGTCGCCATACACCTTTTAATAAGTCATGTGAAATAGAAGATGCAATCGCCAACAACAAGCCTGCTGCTGTTGATAGTGCTGCTGCTAAACCACCAGCTGCAACAATTGCAATCACCCAGTTTGGCAAGCCAGCGATTTCAGGATTCGCAAGAACCATAATATCTCTGTCAACTTTGACCATTTCATTAGTTTTCTTATCACCTGTGTATGAAATCAAACCGTCGTTGTTTTTATCTTCAAACTTCAATAAACCTGTTGTTTCCCAGTTTTTAAACCAAGATGGACGATCAGCATATGCCAAATTTTGCTCAGCGGTAGGCTGATCAATTGTTGTCATAAGGTTTAATCTTGCCATTGCTGCAACTGCCGGAGCTGTTGTGTATAGTAGCGCGATAAATACTAAAGCCCAACCTGCAGATTCACGTGCAGCTTTCACTGAAGATACTGTGAAGAATCGCATGATAACATGGGGAAGACCCGCTGTACCAATCATTAGAGATAGCGTGTAAACAAACATGTTTGTTGAGCTTAATCTCGCTTGAGTTGTGTACTCGGCAAAACCTAATTGAGTTACAACTTGGTCAAGCTTATCGAGTAGATACGTGCCATCTGCCATTGTACTACCTAAACCTAATTGAGGAATTGGGTTACCTGTTAGCATGAATGAAATGAAGATTGCTGGAATTGTGTAAGCAATAATCATAATCACGTATTGTGCGATTTGAGTGTATGTAATACCTTTCATACCACCCATGATTGCATAAAATGCCACAATAACCATACCTGATACCAAGCCTGTCTCGTAATCCACTTCTAAGAATCTTGAGAATGCTACACCGATACCCTTCATTTGACCAATTACGTAAGTAACTGATGCAATGATTAAACAAATTACAGCAACAACACGCGCAGTCTTCGAGTAGTAACGATCAGAGATAAACTCTGGCACTGTGAACGCTCCATGCTTCCTTAAGTAAGGCGCAAGTAACATTGCTAATAGTACATAACCACCTGTCCAACCCATTAAGAATACTGAACCACCATATCCATAAAATGCAATTAAACCTGCCATTGAGATAAATGACGCTGCACTCATCCAGTCAGCAGCCGTCGCCATACCATTTGCAACAGGATGAATACCACCACCTGCAACATAAAACTCCTTGGTTGATCCGGCTCTTGCCCAGAAGGCAATACCTATGTAGAGCGCAAAAGTTGCACCTACAAATAAAAACGTTAATGTTTGTAAATCCATGTATTTCTCCCCTTACCTATTTTTCGTTAACGCCAAACTCTTTGTCGATTTTGCCCATGCTTCTCGCATAGTAAAAGACCAAGATTACGAATGTATAAATAGAACCTTGTTGTGCAAACCAAAATCCTAACTTATATCCGCCCATTTTGACAGTGTTTAAAACATCTACTAGCACAATGCCAAATAGATATGAAACCACAAACCAGATTGACAAACATTTTACAATTAATGCAATGTTAGCTTTCCAGTAGTCGTTATTGTTGTTATCGGCCATTTAGACTCCCCTCTTTTTGATTAAATCAATGAAAAATGATACACACTTTATCTAGGTGGGATAAACTATCATCATTCCTTAATATAGCTTTCTAGAAAGATACATTTAAGTCTTAAAAATAGATCTAATAAATAGCGTTATTCTTTGAGTAATTTTGTTAGAAAAGTGGTTAATAAAGAGAGTTCACGCTTAGATAGCTTAGACTCGAAGAACTGTTTGGACATGCTCTGAACCTGGGGGTAATACTTCTCAATAAAGCCAATTCCTAGTGTAGTCAGTCTAACAATTTTGCTTCTTTTGTCCGTTGGATTGGCATCTCTAACAATATAGTCTTTAGATTCTAGTTTAATTAAAACCTTGGTTAGCCCTCCTGAAGAGACCATAAGTGAGCTAGACAGAAGTGAGGGGGTTAGTCGGTGTGGATAAGGAAAAGACCTTAGTAGCACCATAACTTCTAACTCAAATACAGAGAGATTAAACTGCTCGCAAACCGTCTCTACCAATAAGTTAAATTGGGAAGATGCTCGTCCTAGATTAAGCACAACCATAACTAAATCGACATCTATATCAGGCCAATTTTCATGGAAGCGAATCTCTGTATTTTCAACCTTAATCATCTTGTATTGACTCTAACAGTCATTTAAAAAATAAAATTTTTAAATAAATAATACCTAAAAATGAATAATATCTAAGAATGATTCGTTTTAAGGTATTAAACTAACAAGTGTTTAGATGATACGATGTTAAGCCGAAAATGGGCAGTTAGTAGTATTTATTGCAAAAAATTACAATGCTATTGTTTTTATAAAGCTTGTTGGATTTCATCCAAGATAGCTGGATCATCAATAGTTGAGGGAATGACATAATCTTCACCATCTACTAACTGGCGCAAAGTTTTTCGCAAAATTTTCCCAGAACGAGTTTTAGGCAAACGCTCAACAATAACGGTCTCTTTATAACAAGCAACTGCGCCAATTTTTTCTCGCATCAGTTGCACCAAGGCTTGTTTGATATCCGCTTGATTGACCTCTACACCTGATTTTAGAATAGCAAATCCTAATGGCATTTGTCCTTTGAGATTGTCGCTTCTACCAATCACTGCGCATTCTGCTACCGCAGGGTGCGTGGCAATAATCTCCTCCATTTCACCAGTCGATAGTCGATGGCCTGAAACGTTAATCACATCATCTGTACGTCCCATGACAAATAAATAGCCGTCATCATCAATATAACCACCATCACCACTGACATAAAATCCAGGAAAAGTTTCCAAATAACCTGCCTTGAATCTATTCATATCACCCCATACAGTGGTTAAACAGCTAGGAGGCAGGGGTAGTTTAATAGCAATATTACCCTGTTGATTAGCACCAACCTCTTGAGCATTATCGTCCAAAATATGAATATCGAATCCTGGCACGGGCACAGTTGAAGATCCAGGCTTGATTGGCATTCTTTCAAGACCTCGCATGTTGGCAGAAATTGCCCAGCCTGTTTCTGTTTGCCACCAATGATCAATAACAGGCAAATTAAACTGCTCACTAAGCCATTCATAAGTTGGCGGATCTAGTCGTTCACCTGCTGCAAATAAAGTCTCTAAAGAGGATAGATCATATTGTTTGATAAAATCACCCTTAGGATCTTCTTTTTTAATCGCCCTAAAGGCAGTTGGCGCAGTAAACAACGCCTTAACCTTATACTCGGAAATTACCCGCCAAAAAGCACCTGCATCAGGTGTCATAATTGGTTTCCCCTCAAAAAATACCGTAGTGCAGCCTTGCAATAATGGTGCATATACAATATAAGAATGGCCTACAACCCAACCTACATCAGACGCTGACCAAAAAACCTCGCCTGGCTTTATATCGTAAATAGCGCTCATACTATATTTCATTGCTACTGCATGGCCACCATTTTCACGCACCACACCTTTAGGCTTGCCAGTGGTACCAGAGGTATATAAGATATACAATAAATCAGAGCCTTTAACAGGTGTACACTGTGCTGGCTGAGCGTTGCTTACTACCTCTATCCAATCCAAATCACCGTCTTGAGAAAGCTCGGCTGTCGCTTCAGGACGCTGATAAACCACAACATTTTGTGGCGTATGTTTGGCCAGCTTAATGGCTTCATCAATTAAAGGCTTGTACTGAATAATGCGTTTAATTTCAACACCGCAAGAAGCACTTAGAATAACTTTTGGCCTAGCATCATCAATACGTACTGCTAGTTCAGGCGCAGCAAAACCACCAAATACTACCGAGTGAATAGCGCCAATACGCGCACAAGCTAGCATCGCAATTGCCGCTTGCGGAATCATTGGCATATATACAATAACACGATCGCCTTTTTCCACCCCCAGGTCTTTTAACATGCCTGCTGTTTGTGCCACCTCATCGCGCAATTGACGATAGCTATAAGTCTTTTTTGTATCTGTAACAGGTGAATCGTAGATCAAAGCGGGCTGATCAGCTCGGCCATTTTCCACATGATAATCAAGCGCCATATAGGCTGTATTCATTTCACCATCTGCAAACCAATGATGGATACCTTCTTTATCTTGTGTTAAGATTTTTTGTGGCGACTTAAACCATTCAAGGGCTTCGGATTTTTCTTTCCAAAATCCTTCTGGATCATTTTTTGATGCTTCTAATTCTTGTTGGTAATTCATTTTGAATCTCCTATTATTAAACACTCAGCCAGCCTAAAAAAAACACATCAAAGCAGAGGAAGGCTATCTGCTTAATATCTTAACTTTAACAACTTAACTCTTTCTTAAATTTATTCATAATTGGCTAGCAATAAACACTTAGCCAACGTCTCCAGGAATATAAACCGAGCCTTTCATTAAAATTCTTGCACTTCGACTCATGACTACCTTATTTACAACCCAGCCATTTTGGCTTTGCATAACCTCTGCTCCAACTTTTAATGTGCCAGATGGGTGTCCAAAAACAACAGTCTTGTGCTTACCTCCACCAGCAGCAAGATTAACCAAGGTTCCAGGAATGGCAGCTGCTGTGCCAATTGCCACCGCAGCAGTTCCCATCATTGCGTGATGAAGCAACCCCATTGATAAAGCGCGAACATTCAGATCAATATCACCACTAGCAATCTTTCGACCACTAGAAGAGAGATAGTTTTTAGACTTACCAACAAAAGCAATTTTAGGCGTATGCTGACGAGCTGAAGCTTGGTCAATATGATCTATCAATCCCATTTTTATAGCGCCATATGCACGAATACTCTCAAACATTGCAAGTGCTTTTTCATCGCCATTAATATCAGTTTGCAGCTCTGTTGCAGTGTAATTAATAGCCTCAGCATTTAAAAAAATAGTTGGAATACCTGCATTGATCATCGTTGCTTTAAATGTGCCAATTTCTGGCACCACTAAATCATCTACCAAATTTCCAGTTGGAAACATGGCATTAGAAGCATCCACAGGGCTGATAAATTCAACTTGCACTTCTGCTGCTGGAAAGGTGACACCATCTAGCTCAAAATCACCCGTCTCTTGAACCTCTCCATTCGTTATGGGTACTTGAGCAATAATAGTTTTTTTGATATTTTTCTGCCAAATGTGGATAGTGGCCACCCCATTTTTAGGAATACGATCTGCATCAACTAAGCCATTGGCAATTGCAAAAGAGCCAACTGCAGCAGTTAAATTGCCACAATTTCCACTCCAATCAATAAAAGGCTTATCAATTGATACCTGCCCAAAAAGATAATCAACATCATGATTAGCTTTTGAGCTTTTCGATACAATAACGGTTTTACTGGTACTTGAAGTAGCACCACCCATGCCATCAGTTTGTTTTCCGTATGGGTCAGGACTACCAATGACACGAAGCAACATTACGTCGCGCTCAGCACCAGCAACTTGACACTCCTTGGGCAAATCTGCCAAATTAAAAAAGACTCCTTTGCTTGTCCCGCCACGCATATACGTTGCAGGAATTTGAATTTGAGCTGCAAAGGCCATTATTTACTGCCCTCTAAAAAATCCTGAGCAAAGCGCTGTAGCACACCACCAGCAGAATAAACATGCACTTCTTGTGCTGTATCTAGGCGACATTTAACAGGAATGCGCATCACCTCACCATCAGCACGCGTCATCTTGACGGTTAATCTAGATCCTGAGGCAATATCACCCTCCACATCAAATACTTCACTGCCATCAATTTGATAAGTAGTGCGCGTTTCACCGTTGATAAATTCAAGTGGTAAAACACCCATGCCAACTAAATTGGTACGATGAATACGCTCAAAACCTTCAGCGATAATTGTTTCAACACCCGCAAGGCGAACACCTTTGGCAGCCCAATCACGTGATGAGCCTTGGCCGTAGTCAGCACCGGCAATAATAATAAGTGGTTGTGCGCGCTGCATATAAGTTTCAATCGCTTCCCACATGCGCATTTCTTGGCCTTCTGGCTCAACACGAGCAAGCGAACCTTGCTTAATCTCCCCAGTTTTACCATCAACACCATCGCGGCACATTTCGTTTAACAATTTAGGATTGGCAAAAGTTGCGCGTTGCGCTGTTAAGTGATCACCTCGATGCGTCGCATAAGAATTAAAATCTTCCTCTGGTAGGCCCATTTTATGCAAATAAGCACCGGCAGCACTTTCAAGCATAATAGCGTTTGATGGCGATAAATGGTCCGTTGTAATGTTATCTCCAAGCACTGCAAGAGGTCGCATACCCTGCATACGACGCTCACCTGCTAGCGCACCTTCCCAATAAGGCGGACGACTAATATAAGTACTGCTATCATCCCAATCATATAAAGGACTTTGCGCCTCTTGTATGGTACCAAGGTCAAACATTGGATTGTAAACCTGCTGAAACATTTCTGGCTTAACACTTGCTTTTACAATGGTGTCAATTTCTGCATCTGAAGGCCAAATATCTTTTAATGTAATTGGATTGCCTTCTTTATCATTACCTAGGCTGTCTTGCTCGATATCAAAACGCATAGTACCTGCAATCGCATAGGCAACCACCAAGGGTGGTGATGCTAAAAAAGCTTGCTTTGCATAAGGATGGATGCGTCCATCAAAATTACGATTGCCAGAAAGAACAGCAGTTGTATACAAATCACGCTCAACAATCTCTTTCTGAATGGCAGGATCAAGTGCGCCAGACATGCCGTTGCAAGTTGTACATGCAAAGCCTACAATACCAAATCCTAGCGCTTCCAGTTCAGTTAACAAGCCTGCTTCTTTTAGGTAAAGCTGTGCCACTTTTGAACCGGGTGCAAATGATGTCTTAACCCAAGACTTACGCACCAAGCCAAGCGCATTTGCTTTACGTGCAACCAATCCAGCAGCAACAACATTACGCGGATTTGAGGTATTAGTACAAGAGGTAATTGCAGCGATAATAACCGCACCATCAGGCATTCTGCCCTTAGCTTCTTCGGCCTGCGCTTGATTTAAATCTTTGGCAATGCCGCTTAATGCCAAATCGGCCGTTGCTAAACGACGGTGAGGATTAGACGGGCCAGCCATATTACGCTCAACCGATGATAAGTCAAATGTAAGCGTGCGTTGGTATTCAGCTGTTACCAGATCATCTGCCCAAAGACCTGTTTGCTTCGCGTACTGCTCAACTAAAGCCACCTGCTCAGGCTCACGCCCTGTTAGCTTTAAATAGTCAATAGTTTGCTCATCAATATAAAATAAGCCTGCTGAAGCGCCGTATTCAGGGGTCATGTTAGAGATGGTTGCACGGTCTCCAATGGTTAGACTTTTAGCGCCCTCGCCAAAAAATTCAAGATAAGCTGACACTACTTTCTGATTACGTAAAAATTCAGTGATTGCCAATACTACGTCAGTGGCAGTAATACCTTCTTGACGCTTACCCGTTAGCTCAACGCCAATAATATCCGGCAGGCGCATCATAGATGGCAAGCCCAGCATAACTGTTTCTGCTTCCAGTCCGCCCACACCAATCGCCATCACACCAAGTGCATCGACATGTGGTGTGTGTGAATCAGTACCCACACAAGTATCAGGAAATGCAACGCCTTTACGCGCCTGAATAACAGGCGACATTTTTTCCAAATTAATTTGGTGCATGATGCCATTACCTGCAGGAATTACGTCAACATTTTTAAAAGATGCTTTACACCACTCGATAAAATCAAATCGGTCTTTATTGCGGCGATCTTCAATTGCACGGTTCTTATCAAATGCATCTACATCAAAACCCGGCGCTTCTACTGCCAATGAATGATCCACAATAAGCTGAGTTGGCACGACTGGATTTACCTTGGCAGGGTCTCCACCCTGCTCTGCAATAGCATCGCGCAAACCAGCTAAGTCAACCAGTGCTGTCTGCCCTAGAATATCATGACATACCACACGAGCGGGATACCAAGGAAAATCTAAATTTTGTTTATTTTCAACTAGCTGTTTTAGTGAGTCTGTGAGTGCATCTGGCTGACAGCGACGAACCAATTGTTCCGCCAAAATACGAGAAGTGTAAGGTAGCTTAGCATACGCACCAGATGCAATATCTTCAATAGCTTGATGCGTATCGAAGTAATCTAAATCGGTGCCATCAAGATGCTTGCGGTAGTTAGCATTCATAAATCGTTTTCCATTTGCCGAGCCATGCTTTAACCGCGATCAGCCAAAGGCACAAAGTTAAGGTTTTCAGGGCCAATATAGTTGGCTGATGGGCGAATTATTTTGCCGTCTTGGCGTTGCTCAATCACGTGAGCTCCCCAGCCTGTTGTTCTTGCAATAACAAATAATGGCGTAAACATAACTGTTGGCACTCCCATTTGCTCGTAAGAAACCGCTGAAAACCAATCCAAATTTGGAAACATTTTCTTTTCATCCATCATTACAGATTCAATACGCTCAGCCACCTTAAACATAGTCATATTGCCATTCGACTCTGACAGTTGCTTTGCAACACGCTTAATAACCTCATTACGCGGGTCAGAAAAGGTGTAAACAGGATGGCCAAAACCAATAATAATTTCCTTACGAGACATACGCTCACGAATATCCGCTTCCGCTTCATCAGCATGATTGTAGCGTTTTTGAATATCTGAGGCAACTTCGTTTGCACCACCGTGTTTTGGTCCACGTAGCGCGCCAATAGCACCCGTAATACAAGAATGAATATCTGATTCAGTTCCTGCAATAACACGACCTGTAAATGTTGAAGCGTTAAACTCATGTTCTGCATAAAGAATTAACGAAACATGCATCGCTTTAACCCATTCTTCAGAAGGCGCTTCACCATGAAGCATGTGTAGAAAATGCCCGCCAATTGAATCATCATCAGTTTGCGTTTCAATACGCTTACCATTATGACTAAAGTGATACCAATACAATAGCATTGAGCCAAAGCTAGCCATTAGACGATCCAAAATAGTGCGTGCCTCCGCCTCAGGGTGATCATCCTTCTCGGTCATGCAAGTGCCCATAGCCGAACAGCCTGTTCGCATCACGTCCATTGGATGTGCTGAGGGTGGAATACTCTCCAATATTGTTTTAACCGCAGATGGTAGTCCACGCATACTTTTTAACTTACTCTTATAAGATTTAAGCTCTGAAGCAGTTGGTAAAGTGCCATAAATAATCAGGTATGCAATTTCTTCAAATTCAGATTTTTCTGCAAATTCAAGAATATCGTAACCACGATAATGCAAATCATTGCCAGTACGTCCTACTGTACATACCGCAGTATTACCTGCTGGCGTGCCTGAAAGGGCAACTGATTTTTTCGGCTTAAATCCTGCTGCCGTTTGCTTAGCCCCACTCATAATGATTTTTCCTCATTAGCAAATAGGTGGTTTAATTTTTGCTCATATTCATGGTATCCAAGAAAATCATACAACTCCATACGTGTTTGCATAGTATCTACAACATTATTTTGATGACCGTCTGCTTTGATATGTTCATAAACATTAAGTGCTGCTTTACTCATTGCACGAAATGCAGTTAAAGGGAAGAGTTGTAGTTTGACACCAACCGCTGCAAGCTCTTCAGAGGAAAATAAAGGCGTTGCACCAAATTCAGTAATATTTGCCAATACCGGCACATCTACAGCTTTAACAAACTCCTCGTATTGTTCCAATGTATTAATCGCTTCTGGAAAAATCATATCAGCACCTGCTTCGACACAAGCAATAGCTCGATCAATAGCAGATTGCATGCCTTCCACTGCTAGCGCATCGGTACGTGCCATAATCACAAAATCTGAATCTGTTTTTGCATCTACAGCAGATTTAACTCGATCAACCATCTCTTGTTGGCTAATAACTGCCTTATTAGGACGATGGCCGCAGCGTTTTTGCATCACCTGATCTTCAATATGAACAGCACCTGCACCTGCACGAGTAAACTCACGCACACATCTAGCAATATTAAACGCACCACCCCAGCCTGTATCAATATCAACCAATAATGGTAATTCAGTTGCATCAGTGATACGATAAGTATCTTCTAGTACATCCTTCATGGTGGTAATGCCAAGATCAGGAATTCCCATTGAACAAGCAGCAACACCGCCACCTGATAAGTATATAGCTTGATGGCCGACCTTTTCTGCCATGATCGCTGAATAAGCATTAACTGCACCAACAACTTGCAACGGATTATTATCTTCGACCGCTTGACGAAACGCTTTACCTGCACTCATTTTGACTCCTTATTTTCTTCTTGATTTAATAATTTCTCTACAACTTTCCATGCGCCACTAATATGCCTACGCATTAATATCTCTGCTAATTCAGGATCTCGATTGTTAATCGCATCAACAATCGCGTAATGATCATGCAAGGCAGGCTCTACTCGGAATGGAATTTGACTCGTGCGATGACGACACATTCTTAATACTTGATACAATTTATTGTTCAAATAATCGATCAGCCATTGATTTTGACACTTAGAAAATACATAATAATGAAAGTCCAAATCCCCTTCTTTTTGAAAATAGCGCTGTCCTTCTGAGCGCTCGATAGAGCTCTCATGCTTTTCCAATAAGCGATACAAATTATCAATATCAGCTTGAGACATGGCAACACAAGCTAACCTTGTTGCAAATCCTTCCATAGCTTCACGCATTTGATACACATCTCTCATCATTACAATATCTAACGTAACCACCCGCGATCCAGAATGCGGACGACGATCTACCAGGTGAATAGACTCTAACTTGTGCAAAGCCTCACGCAATGGACCACGACTAATATGGTACGATTTGGCTAAGTCTGTCTCAACTATTTTGCATCCTTGAGGGATTGCGCCTGTAATAATATCTTCCTTAATCTGTTCAAATACATGCTCAGATAGCGTGTCTTGTTTATTAGGTTGTAAAGAATTAACGCCCATATTGTCAACAATATTTAAAATAAAAACTAAATTAAGCAAAATTCTACTAAGTTAAGAATTTATTGTCAACAATAATAAAATAAAAAATCATCATTTGAAAAACAGGCAAAAAAAAATGACGCCTAAGCGTCATTTCTAGATAATTCATTAAAGCTTTAAATCATTCTTCAGTATCTACCACTTCTGTTATTTCATCGACACCTTCGTCAACAGCAGAGGTTGATAGCTCAGCCTCAATTTCTTGGGTCGTTTGCGCATCACTCGCTTTTTGTTGTGCCGTGAGCTCTTCTTCCATCGCATATTCTTCAGTTAAAATTGATGCATTAATTAGACCCGCTTCAATCTCTCTAAGCGCAACAACGGTAGGCTTGTCTTTACCCATGTCTAGAGTTGATTTATAACCGCCTGAGCTCAACTGATGAGCGCGTTTTGCAGCAACCAACACTAGCTCAAAACGATTATCTACAAAATCCAAACACTCTTCAACAGTTACTCTTGCCATAATACTCTCTAACTTTTAGTTATGATAAAATCAATCAATTTTACACGAAAATTAACTAGCACAATATTTTATGGAAAGACTAATTGTTTTAGATACTGAAACTACCGGCATTGAACCTTCTGAAGGGCACCGCATTATTGAAATCGGCTGTACTGAGATTATTGATAGAGAGATTACCGAGAATAATGAATATCATCAATACATCCAACCTGATCGCAATGTTGGCGACTCGGTACGAATTCACGGTATTACAGATAAGTTCCTAACAGGCAAGCCTAAATTTGAAGAAATTGTAAGCGAATTTATGGACTACATTAAAGGTGCCACCTTGGTTATTCACAACGCACCATTTGACTTGGGTTTTTTAAATCATGAGCTTAAGTTGTTTGGATCTGAGGAGTGCATTGAAGATCATTGTACGATTATTGACTCATTAGAGCTATCTAAACAACAGCGTCCAGGAACACTGCACAATCTAGACTCTTTATGTCGTCGTTTTGAAATTGACGCCAGCGCTCGAACTGTGCATGGCGCACTACTTGATGCTCAAATTCTTGCACAGGTATACTTAGCCATGACAGGTGGACAGTCTACCTTGTTTAGCAATGACTCATCTGCTGATGGACAGGCGCAAAAAAATCAAAAAATTATCAGAGTAAAACGCGAAATTGGTAAAATCAAAGTTACCCAAGCCAATGAGCAAGAGCTTGAAGCACACCGCAACTACTTTTCAAAAGTTTAGCCATTAAAGGTTTTTCATGAACTATCAAGATTTAAGAGAATTTATCGCTGAGTTAGAAAAATTTGGCGAACTTAAGCGTATCACCACTGAGGTTGACGCGCATTTAGAAATTACTGAAATTTGTCGTCGAACTCTTGACAAGCAAGGCCCTGCGCTATTGTTTGAAAACGTTAAAGGTTCAAGCATTCCTGTATTGGCTAATTTATTTGGCACCACAGGTCGTGTTGCATCTGCCATGGGACAAAAAGATTTAGTAGCACTTAGAGAACTAGGAAAGGTGTTAGCCGAACTAAAACAGCCTGAACCACCTAAAGGCTTAAAAGATGCTTTTGAAAAACTCCCGACACTCAAAAAAGTCTTAAATATGCCGGTTAAATCCGTTAAAAAAGGCCAGTGTCAAGAAGTGATTATTGAAGGGGATGATGTTGATTTGTCCACCCTGCCGATCCAAACCTGCTGGCCAGGTGACGCCGCCCCATTAATCACTTGGGGGCTAACCATTACCAAAGGTCCTTTAAAAAAGCGCCAAAATCTTGGTATTTATCGTCAACAAGTCATCGGCAAAAACAAACTTATTATGCGTTGGCTCTCACACCGGGGTGGAGCTCTAGATTTTAAAGATTGGTGCGATAAAAATCCTGGTAAACCTTATCCAGTAGCAGTTGCCATTGGCGCTGACCCTGCTACCACGCTTGCCGCCGTAACCCCTATTCCCGATAGTTTGAGTGAATACGCTTTTGCAGGCTTATTACGCGGACAAAAGACCAAGGTATGTAGCTGTATTGGCAACGATTTACAAGTGCCTGAAAATGCTGAAATTATCTTAGAAGGGGTTATTTATCCAGATGAGATGGCGGATGAAGGGCCTTATGGTGACCATACAGGCTACTATAACGAAGTTGAGAAATTTCCAGTATTTACCGTAGAGCGCATCACCCATCGCAAAAATCCAATCTACCACTCTACTTACACTGGCAAACCTATTGATGAGCCAGCTGTTCTTGGTGTTGCACTGAATGAAGTTTTTGTACCACTACTTCAACAACAATATCCAGAAATTACAGATTTTTACCTGCCTCCAGAAGCCTGCTCTTATCGTATGGCCGTGGTTAGTATTAAAAAGCAATACCCAGGCCATGCCAAGCGAGTTATGATGGGGGTTTGGTCATTCTTACGCCAATTCATGTACACCAAATTTGTTATTATTGTCGATAACGACATTAATGTTAAAGACTGGAAAGAGGTAATCTGGGCAATAACAACACGAGTTGACCCAACTCGAGACACAACACTTATTGACAACACACCCATTGATTACTTAGACTTTGCTTCTCCCGTTTCTGGTTTGGGCTCAAAAATGGGTATTGATGCCACCAACAAATTCCCAGGAGAAACTGATCGAGAATGGGGTACGCCAATTGTCATGAGCGATGAGATTGTTCAAAAAATAGATAACATTTGGTCAGATTTAAAGATCGACTAATTGCAAAAAATCCTGAATTTAGCTATTTACAATCTCACTTAACAAAGTATAATTCTTTTTTTTCGGAGTGTAGCGCAGCTTGGTAGCGTATCTGGTTTGGGACCAGGTGGTCGAAGGTTCAAATCCTTTCACTCCGACCATATTATAAATTTGCTCATAAGCTTTTGATGAATCTTCAGAGTTTCAACAAAACAGCACCTTTCTAGGTTTATGCGCCCTTAGCTCAGCTGGATAGAGCAACGGCCTTCTAAGCCGTAGGTCTCAGGTTCGAATCCTGAAGGGCGCACCAAGTTTATGGCGGGAATAGCTCAGTTGGTAGAGCCCCGGATTGTGATTCCGGTTGTCGCGGGTTCAAGCCCCGTTTCTCGCCCCACATTTAAAAAAAGGCCTTACGGCCTTTTTTTTTACCTCTAGCTTGTAAAATGTGTTAAATTGCAAATACTGACATGTGACTAGTAAAAGAGTTTCTTTTAACTAAAGTATTCTTCCAATTCATCAGCACCGCCAATATATTTACCTCCAATAAAAATTTGTGGTGTCGAGCTTTTACCACTCACTGCTCTAAGCGATCTAGAAGTAATATGTTGATCAAGCTCTATCTGTTCTACATAAACACCTTGTTGGTTTAATAGTGTTATCGCACGCTCACAGTGTGGGCAGCCTTTTCTACTAAGCATAGTGGCAGTCTCTGGAATGTCGGCATTTTTATTAATATATGTAAGCATTGTATCAGCGTCAGAAACTTCAAAAGGGTCACCTTCTACTTCAGGCTCAATAAACATCTTCTCAATCGTGCCATCTTTAACTAACATAGAATATCTCCAAGATCGATTGCCAAATCCTAGCTCATCTTTATTAACCAGCATGCCCATGGATTGAGTAAACTCGCCACTTCCATCGGGAATCATTAAAACGTTTTCAGCTTCTTGGTCTTTACGCCACTCATTCATAACAAAAGTGTCATTTACCGATATACAAACAACTTCATCAACCCCATTGGCCTTTAAAACTGGCGCGAGTTCATTGTATCTTGGCAGGTGAGAAGATGAACAGGTAGGTGTATAAGCGCCAGGCAAGGCAAATACTACTACTGTTTTATTGTTAAATATTTCTTCAGTCGATAAATCAATCCATTGATGATTTTTTTGAATTTTAAAATTAATTAATGGAATTTTATTTCCTGTGTTGTTTTTTAGCATTATATTGTCCTATTTGTTTTTAATTTGTGCGCATTATAAATCTAGTTTATAATTAAGTAAAACGAATAATATCTATTAAAAAAATCTAAAAAAACGATTATAAATGCTGCCTTCTATTAAAAATCTACAATACCTTATCGCGCTCAGAGAGACGCTTCACTTTTCTAAGGCATCAGAAAAATGCTTTGTTAGCCAATCAACTTTAAGCGCAGGAATTGCTAAATTAGAACAAATCCTGCAAACAACTCTAGTTGAACGAAATAATAAAAAAGTAGTCTTTACCCCAATAGGAGAAAAAATAGTATTACAAGCAATGCTGGTCATATCAAATACTAAAGAACTAACAGATATTGCAAAAACTAACTTTCTTGAGTCTGAAATAGTTGTTGGCACTATACCAACGATATCACCTTACATTCTGCCAAATTTTTTGAGAAATTTAGAAAAAGTATTTCCAAAATTAAAAATATCTTTTATAGAAGATACGAGCGATAATTTGTTAAAAAAACTAAACCAAAATAAAATCGATTTTGCTATTTTTGCATTCCCCTATGATTTGCCTGATGAGGTTAAAAGCTATGAGCTATTTAAAGATCCTTTATGTTTAATTCAACATAAAGATCGAAAAAATGAAGAAATTAACAATGGAGATCTATTATTACTAGAACAAGGACACTGCTTAAGAGTTCATGTAATGCAAGGTTGCGCTATATCCGAAAAGCAGCTGTCTAGTTTTTCTTGTTCTAGTGTTTCCACTCTAGTGGCTATGATTGATATGAACCTTGGTGTTAGTTTTTTGCCTAAAATTGCCATTGATTTTGGCGTTTTGTCACCCTATCCAAATATAATTTCCAAATCTGATTGTCAAGCTTCAAGAGGCATTGGTATTGTTTATAGAAAGAACAACTATCAAGCTGAAAATATTAAGAAAATAGCTGAAAATTTACGAAAATAATATTTATAGTTAAAATGGCATACTCTAATTTAAGTATCTATACCCATTTCTCGTAGCATTAAATACGCCTCGAGATCATCACACCCGCCCACATGCTTAGCACCCAAAAAGACTTGTGGATAAGTAAGCTCATCGGGTGCCATTTTAAGCATGTCGTCATTTGTCCAATTTATCTCGTCAACTAGACGAACTTCATACTCGATACCCTCTTCGTCAAGCATTGATTTTGCTTGAGAACAAAACGAGCAATTTGGCTTGGTCCAAATAATATTTTCCATTATTAATCCTAACTAGTGCGTTGTAGTAAAAATACGATCAACGTCGTCTTTATTAAAAAACAAATGCTCATTACAAATTTCATTGTGAATAGCGATTTCACCATGTTCTTTGAGCAAACTGCGCGCATCTTGCTCACCTAAATCATAAATTATTTTTTCAAAGCGCTCTTTATTTTGCTCACATTTATAATCTATCCATTCAGCTTTAAACAACTGCAAATCTTCCTCATGAAACAAACGGTGCAATAGTGACTCTGCATCCAAACTGATAAGCTCTGACTCGGTAATCGTATCCGACAAAGCGCTAATTCTATACCAACCTTCAGCATCATGCTGATCAGCTTTTGGCATTTTTTGTAGCAACATAGCGCTAAGACTGTCTTGGGTAGAGCTTACCCATAATCTAGACTCTAACTGTTCTGATTGAGAAAAATAATCCTCAAAAGTAGCAATTAAACCTTGGGCATTTCTAGGCACTAATGACTGAAAACTATGATCAGTTTGGGCATTGTACAAAGTAGCTACAATTTGCCCCTCTCCTAGAATTTTATCTAAAGAGTCATTCTCCTTAATAGCGCCGTCTGCCCTAACCATGCCTCGAATTTTTAAATCGTCTGTTACCTCAACTAACAACAAACTTACAATCCCATCACCCTGAATTTGCAAAGTTAGCTTGCCTTTATGCTTGATACCATTAGCTAAAAAAATAGCTAATGCGCTAAGCTCACCAAACAATTGACGCACAGGCGCACCATAACCTCGGTTTTGAATCATATCTTGCCAAGTGTCATCAAGTGATAAATGCTGGCCGCGAATATCTAAGTCTTTAAATAAAAATCTGTTAATTGTATTCATAGGTATGATTTTAATTTATACCTAGAGATGCAAGTAAAAAAGTGATTGAAAGAAAAATTACCGTTAAAACCGATAATCAACCCTTAATTGATGCCTTAGTTGAGGCGACTGGACTGTCTAAACAGAGTCTTAAAGGGGCGCTGGATAAGGGCTGTGTTTGGTTAAAGACTGGCAAAAAAACCAATCGAATTAGGCGCATAAAAAAACCATTAAAAATAGGCAATGAAGTATTTATTTATTTTAATGAAAAAATTCTATCCTCGGTACCTACTCAGCCCACCCTACTACTAGACAAAAAAAGCTACAGCATTTGGTTTAAGCCAGCAGGGGTATTTTCTCAAGGTTCAAAATGGGGCGATCATTGCGCTTTAACTCGACTGGTAGAAAAAAAACTAGATCGAACAAGCTTTTTAGTGCATAGATTAGATCGTGCAACCAGTGGGCTAATGATATTGACACACTCAAAAACCATGGCCAGAGAGTTTTCAAAGTTATTTGCCGATAGACTCATTAAGAAAACTTATCTGGCAATAGTGCCAGGAGATTTTCCAGTTGATAAAATTAGTTTGGATGGTGAGATTGATGGCAAACACGCCTTAAGCCATGTCAGCAAATTATCAAAAAATCAAGAAAAAACCTTACTTAGCGTT
>JAHZKM010000098.1 GCA_022600395.1 Pseudomonadota bacterium
ACATGGAAGAAATGTCAAACATGGTAGATGAGTTTGATGATGAATTCAATAACAACAACAATTGTTGGAACAACAATAACTTTAATGGTTACAACCCATACAACAACTTTAACAATCCTTGGAATAGTACTCAGGCGCCAACTGCACCTGCAGCACCAGTTGTACCAGCTAAGTAATTTTTTAGTTAGATTGAAAAAAAGCCAGCACTTGTTGCTGGTTTTTTTTTCGCCCATCAAACATCCGCAAGTGGTTTATAATTACAGTTCATTATTAAACAATATAGGGGGAAAGGAGAATGAAAAAAGTAGTCACTATGTCATTAATAACACTAGCTTTGAATGCATCAGCTGGATTTGGCAACGGCCCATGGAGTAATAACGGTTGGGGTAATAATGTCAACAATGGTTTTGTAGCGCATAATCCATATCAATTATTCACACCTGACTGGTTTAGTGAGGAAATGGACGATATGATGGATGAGTTTGATGGTGATAACACGCCTTGGAACAATAATAATGGTCGATGGAATAACAACAACCCTTGGAATAATCGAAATTTTGGCAATAATGGCCCGTGGGGTAATAGCACACCTTGGCAAAACAATAATTGGAATCAAGTGCCCTGGAACAACTCGCAGCCATTTAATTTCCGCAATAATTCGTTCGGACCGATGAATAACGGTCCTTGGAATAATGCAGCACCTGCACAAAACGTACAATCAAAATAATTAAAATCAATCAAAAAAAGGAAACATTATGAAAAAAATAATCGCAACAACATTAATGACTGTCGCACTAAGTGCATCTGCTTTTAGCAACAATTGGAACAGCAACGACCCTATGAACTTTGGCGGTAATACGCCTTGGAGTAATGGCAATAATTTTGGCAATATGAACAATGGCCCATGGAATAACAATGCCTGGGGCAATACACCTTGGAATGGCCAAAGTTTTAATAATGGTCCTTGGTCAAATAATGGTAATTGGGGTAAGAATATGCCTATGAATTCTGGCAATTTTAATAATGCTCCTTGGGGTAATGGCAACAGCTTTGGCCCTATGAAGACTAACTCAAACTTTAATCCATTTAATGGTGGTAATAATGGCCAGCCGTTTAGCTTTGGCACAAGCACTTCTCCATTTCAGATGGGTACAGGATCAAACTCATTTGGCCCTATGAATATGAATCAAGCGCCTTGGAATTACGGCTACAACCAGGCTATTCCAGCGACTGCCGAAACAGATGCAATGCCAGCAGCTGAAGCAACTGAGTAAGCTTTAATAGCGTTTTATAAGAACCGGCAGTCTGCCGGTTTTTTTAGGCCTGAAAAAAGAGTTTTAACGATAGATGATTGCTTAAGGTAAAATGTTCAGTCAAATTATTTATCTATAAGACAAGGCGAAAGTATGGCAACAGAGTGTTTATTTTGTGAATTAAGAAATCAGGAAAGGGTGATTGGTGAATGTGATTTAACCATTACATTTATTGATAATTTTCCCGCCTCTCCAGGGCACACATTGGTTATTCCAAAGCGTCATTTTGCCACTTATTTTGAAGCAACTGAAGCGGAGCTTTTGGCTATAGGTATTGCGGTGCAAAAGGCCAAGTTAATTCTAGATGAAGAATTTTCACCTGATGCATATAATATTGGCGTAAATAATGGAGAGATGGCAGGTCAAAGCATTAAACATTTACACGTTCACTTAATCCCAAGATACAAGGGTGATGTTGAAGATCCAAAAGGTGGCGTTCGTTGGATCTTGAAAAATAAAGCTAATTATTGGGATGCTCGAGATAAAGCGAAATAATCATGACGCACAAACATTTATTTTTTGTAGTCGATAATAAAAATGCCCCATAATCAAAATTTCCAAAATTGTTAATGATTAGCTGGCAGCTTGCTTTTTAAAGGCATTATCGACTTAAAAAAGGTTGTTTTTTAGAAGGTTTTTTGACAGGATAGCTGTCTTACAGGCTTCTCTTTCACTGTATTAGAGATTTTCTCTTGTTATTTTCTTGATTTTTCCTTCATTTGCATTATTTCCGAAATTTTTTTAGTTTTTTTGAAAAAAAACCAGGATTAATGACCTACTCTCAGTGTATAGTTCAAACTTATACTATTTATTTCTTGAGGAGGATTTATATGAACAATACTAGACGCTGCATAATCAAAGCTTGCGCCGGGCTAACGCTGGCTATTAGCACAATCTCAAGCGCTAATTTTAGCAACCCAGTGTCAATGATGTCGCCATTTGGCGCTCAAAGTTTTAATCAGCCACAGCAAATGCAGCCATTTGGTCGCTCTATGCCGTGGAATGGTCAAAACTCTGTTCAACCTAGATATTCTAATACTAGATACGCTGCGCCAAGGCAAAGGTACGCCCAGCCCGATTTTAATCCTATGCCGTGGGCAATGGGTGGAACTTCAAGACCTCAAGCACAGCCAGTCCAGCAATTTGGTGGTATGAGCATGATGCCCTTTAATCCAGGAATACAACCTCAAAGACAGTACCTTCAGCCTCAGTCTCAATCTTCTTTTATGATGCCGGGTATGGATCAAGGTATTCGCACTATGATGGAGCCTGGTAAGATTATGGCAGAAGAGGCGACACCTGGCGTGTATATGAAGCCAACTTGGCGTTAGACTTTATTTTGGTTTAGCCAGCGATCTAAGTGATTGGCAAAGGCTTGTCGATCTGCTTGGCTAAGGGGTGCTGGACCGCCTGTTTGCACGCCACTTGAGCGTATCACATCCATAAAGTCACGCATACTGAGTTTTGCTTTAATATTGCCTGCGGTGAATAATTCACCTCTAGGGCTAAGCGCAAGAGCGCCTTTAGTAATTATTTCATCCGCTAAAGGAATATCGCTGGTGATAACTAAATCTCCTGAATTTAGGCGTTTGACAATTTCATTGTCAGCCACATCAAATCCCGCCATAACCTGAATAAAATTTAAGTATTGAGAGGGTGGAATCTGCAGCGCATGATTAGCAACTAGAGTTGTTTGAATTTTGCTACGATTAGCTGCTTTAAAAAGAATCTCTTTAATAGCTACCGGGCAAGCATCGGCATCAACCCAAATTTGTGTTGAGCGTTTGTCACTCATAAATGATTAGTCAATATAACGATAAGACTGATTATCCCTATTAGCTAATAATTGTGTGAGTTTTATACTGTTGAGTTTTTTAATAATAAGGTGTATAGTAAAAACAACCCACTAAGAAAGTAGGAGTTGGTATGACAGTAAAAAGCATGATAATGGCTGTAACAGCGTCAATCTCAACAGCTGGCACTTCTATGGCTGCTCAAACATTGGCCAAAAACTATGCACAAGCAGCGCACACTCAAGCCAAGATTAATACCGAAACAACTGAGCCATGGCACAAAGGCTATCAACAAGATATTCAGTCATGGAGTAAGCTAAATAGTCGCGGTTTTAAGGGTATGGCGAGAATGTACAATCACGGAATTAAAAGAGTATAACTTTCTTTGTGATAATAAAAAACCCCGTATAAATGGGGTTTTTAAGAAGACTAGATAAAAGGCTAGAAGGGAATGTCGTCATCAAAACCGTTGTCAACAGGTGTAATTGGATCTTGCGTAGGTGTTTGAGCACGAGGAGCATTTGGAGCGGCTTGTTGGCCGCCTGCTTGAGGTGTACCACTCGCTGATGCGCCGTCGCGACGATCAAGCATTTGCAGAGTGCCATTAAAGCCTGAGACCACCACTTCAG
>JAHZKM010000099.1 GCA_022600395.1 Pseudomonadota bacterium
ATCTAAAGTTTCGTCAGCCATTGTGGACTCCTTTTGGTTTTTTGTATAGTGAATAATAATCTTGTTTTTGTGTTAACAAGTTTCTGTATTTTAGTCGCACACTTTGAAATAGTCAAATATAATGAAGTTATGATAAAGATATTAATAAGTTTTTTATACTTAAGTGCCAACGCATACGCCCTAGATTTGCCACAAGTAAATCTATCTGAAACCTTGCAAGAGCAAAAACAAGGTAATGAATTTTTGCAAATTATCTGGAATACAGATACGGTGGTTGCTGATATTGAAACTCAGGTTTATCTAAAAGCATTAGGTCATGAGCTCAGTACTTATAGCGAAGATCCAAGTAAGCATGTTGATTTTTTAATGCTTAATGATAATAGTATTAATGCCTTTGCTGGCCCTTATGGCTATATCGGTGTACATACTGGCATGTTGCTAAGCTCTGAGGAAGAAGCCGAATTGGCAGGCGTTTTATCACATGAGTTGTCGCATATTACTCAAAATCATTTGAGTCGCTTTAGTGAAAAAACCGATAAACAAACCTATATTATGGTGGCGGGAATGCTTGCTGCCGCTTTGGTTGACAACTCAAACGCCTCGCAAGCCATTGCCGCTTCAACTGTTGCAGGAACAGCACAGCAAAACATTAATTTCACGCGTGAGCATGAGTGGGAGGCGGATCGAATAGGCACCAATATGCTGAGTAAATCTGGCTTTGATCCAAGCGGTATGGCGCATTTTTTTGAAAAACTCCAAGACGATGTCAATGCGCAAGAATTTTTACGTTCGCATCCGCTTAGTATTAATCGAATATCTGATGCCATGCAACGCTCTAGTCGGCTAACAGGCAATTATCGAGAGGATTCTTTTGAGTATCAGACTATTAAAGCAAAGCTTTATTATCATTTGCATAAGCGTATAAAGCTAGAAAAAAAGCAAGACTTAACTTTATACATGCAAGCCTATGATGCATTTGAAGGGCAAAAATATACACTTGCTGAGGATTATGTCAAACAACTTTTAACCCTCAATCAAAGCGCACCTAGCCATATTTTAGCGGGCAGGATTTATTCAAAATTAGGCCAATTAGAAACAGCACAACAGTATTTTTTACCTGTTTTGAAAAATGAAGCAGGCGTTTATTATGCTGCTAAAGCGTATATGGATAATCAGCAAACCCAGCAGGGTATTTTGCTTTTAAGGCGCCATTTAAAACAAAACTCAGGCACCTATCTGTCGCATAAGCTATTGTCTTCTTTGTATGTAGATGTGGGTAGTTTGGATAGGGCTCACATTCATAATGCCAAGGCGCTCGTTACCCAGGGAAAGCTAGAGCAAGCAATAGAGCGCTACGAAAGAGCAAAAACAACAACTAGCTCACAAGATTTGTTTGATATTATTAGTGTTGAAATTGAGCGCTTAGAAAAGCGCATCAATCTTTATAAGGAATTATCCTAAGCGCTTTTAAGCGCCAACAACCTTAACGCCATTTGGTGTGCCTAATAATAAAACATTAGCACCACGATTAGCAAATAGGCCATTTGTTACTACGCCAACGATACTATCTAGCTTTGTTTCTAGCGCTTTAGCGTCAGTAATTTTTAAGCCTTGAATGTCTAAAATGTGATTGCCATTGTCTGTGGTGAAATCTCTAAGGATCGCTTGACCGCCAATGTCTTTTTCAATAATGCGTTTAACATGGTTGGCTGCCATAGGGATCACTTCCACAGGTAAGGGGAAGTCACCCATGACTGCTACTAATTTAGATTCGTCAGCAATACAAACAAATTGCTCAGCAACAGCGGCAACAATTTTCTCACGTGTAAGTGCGCCACCACCACCTTTGATAAGATTAAGACCGTCATCTGATTCATCAGCACCATCAATATAAACAGAAATAGACTCAACATCATTTAAATCAAACACTTTAATACCGTGTCCTTCTAAGCGCTCTGCAGTGGCTACCGAACTAGCAACAGCGCCAATAATATCTTCTTTCATGGTTGCCAATGCATCAATAAAAAAATTAGCAGTAGAGCCCGTGCCTACGCCTATAATAGTATCTTTGACAACGTATTTAAGCGCCGCTTGTGCCACGTCGAATTTCATTTCGTCTTGAGTCATATTGTGCTCCATAAATTCTAAATATCTAATTAATTATACACGATGAAAAAAATCATTCTTGCCAGCAATAACAGCGGAAAAATACGGGAATTTAATACCATGCTCACGGGTATTTATCAGGTGGTTTCTATGCGCGACATGCAGGTCGAAGAAGTGCCAGAAACCGGTCTAACCTTTGTGGAAAATGCACTAATCAAGGCGCGCAACGCTTCAGCGCAATCAGGCTTGCCAGCACTAGCAGACGATTCAGGAATTGTAGTCGATGCGCTAAATGGTGCACCAGGTATTTACTCTGCACGTTTTGCAGGCGATCATGGCGATGATGAGGCCAATACGCAAAAGCTACTAGAGGATATGGCTCAAGTGCCTGACGCCCAAAGGACTGCGCGCTTTTGGTGCGCCATTGTGTATGTCGAGCATGCGAATGATCCAACACCAATTATCATTCAGCGCGGCTGGGAAGGGGAAATCATGCGCGAAAAAGTTGGCGAAAACGGTTTTGGCTACGACCCTATTTTTTATGTACCAACGCATAAAAAGGCCTCAGCAGAACTCTCTGCAGAGCAAAAAAATACCATCTCGCATCGAGGAAAAGCGTTGCAAGCTCTTTTAGTAGAGCTAAAAAAATAAACCAAAATGCTAGTTTTGCCACCATTGTCGCTCTACATTCACTACCCTTGGTGTGTGAAAAAATGTCCTTATTGTGACTTTAACTCTCACGAAAATGGCAGTAAAAGTGGATATATTAAAGAATTACTCAATGATTTAGATGCGGATTTAAGTTATATTCAGGGTCGATCTATCCACTCAATTTTTATCGGTGGTGGCACTCCAAGCTTAATGTCAGAGCAAGATTTATCCATGTTGTTTTCTGGCTTAAGGCAAAAACTCAATTTTGATCAAAATATTGAAATTACGCTTGAGACTAATCCTGGCACCTTTGAAATTGAAAAATTTAAAGCCTTTAAAAAAATTGGCATCAATCGTCTGTCAATTGGCGTGCAATCTTTTAATGATCAAAATCTTCAAGCTTTAGGACGTATTCATAGTGCCAAGGAGGCGATTGAAGCCTGCATGCAAGCAAGCAAGATTTTTGATAATTTTAATATTGATCTAATGTACGGTCTACAAGCGCAAACAACGAGCGAATGTTTGGATGATTTACAACAAGCGATTGACCTAAGTCCTGCCCACATTTCTTTTTATCAACTCACTATTGAGCCAAACACTTTGTTTGCCAAATTTCCACCAGTTTTGCCCAAAGAAGATACGCTTTTTTCTATGGGTGAAGCGGGTGTTGACTTATTAGAGCAGTGTGGATTTTCCAGATATGAGGTGTCTGCATTTGGAAAAATCCCCTCAAAACACAATGTTAATTATTGGGAGTTTGGCGACTACATTGGTATTGGTGCTGGTGCACATGGAAAAGTAACGCTTGCTCAAGACTGGAAAGTCATTAGAACGCTTAAATCAAAAGCCCCTAAAGACTATATTGAAAATTGCAAGAAAACCGCTGAAACCATTGAAAATATAGCCTTTGAATTTATGCTAAATGCACTCAGACTTAAAAAAGGGTTTGATTTTGATTTATTCGAAAGTCATACTGGGCAATCCATTGAAACAATTGAAGCGCATTTGGCTAAAGCGCAAGCACTAGATTTGTTAATCATGAAGGGCAAGCGTGTAAGGCCAAGTGAAAAAGGTTATAATTTTTTAAACGACTTGCAAGCTATTTTTCTGTGATATAATTTTTTCCCATGAAAATCATACTGTCTTTATTATTATTGGTGTTTGCGGCATTGGCCGTAGCAAGCATTGATTCTAAAACTACAGATACTGCCGGTTTTCA
>JAHZKM010000124.1 GCA_022600395.1 Pseudomonadota bacterium
GACAATACCTACTGAAATAGAAAAAGACATTAAAACCGGCAAAGCGCGTTACCAAACGTTTCAAACTGGAATGGGCGGCCAGTCCGTTTTAATAGTTCCGGACAATAGCTATATTATAATTTACGGATATGATTATTCGCCCGCTGGTGGTGGAATACGTAGACAAACTTTTACAAGCGCAACGGGTACGGATACAAGATTAACTGATCCCATATCAAGACCATTTGAAACGCAGCAAATTTCGTTTTATACCGGTCAAGCGTTTCACCCTTTTATTCACCATGTAGATTCAAAAGTGCAAATTGCGTATCAACCAAGTCCAGACGCTGATCCACCTCGAGTTATTGAAAATACTGAAATAGATTCAACGCCAATTTGTAGATCTACTTATATTATAAGCAATAGATCAGTAGCAATTACAGTCGGTTTAATTTCGCGCGTTCAATTGAACGCCGCTAATACAATTCCAGTAACGGATAAAACGCCTGGCGGCATAACTTATGGTGGATCGGCAGCAACGCCAAACGTAGAAAGCGTATTTAGTAGCAACCTAGCAAACCCCCCTAGCCAGGTGCAGCCCTCACTCCAGCAATTTCAGGATTATGGCCTAGGTGGTGTGCCGGGGAATGCCCAGGATCAGGCCTTCGCTTTACCTGATCAAACAGATGGTTTAATAGAGCCTACTGAATACCTAGGCTCGTTAGGATTAACTTTACGCGAAGCAGCCGCGGCAAATTACTTTCTCAATGTACATTACGCGCTATATACAAACGCAACCCCTGAACAACTAGGATAATATGGATATACAAGCAATACGAAACGAGATCGAAAAACGAAAAGCCGCAAATTATACCTATTTATTCCTAAGTGATCGCCCCGGCGATATCATGGATAAGGATAACTGTATTATTCACCCCATGCACCGCACCTGGACTAAAAACCTGGAACGCGATATGGACAAGGCAATAGAATATATTGCCGGCAACCCAAACCCTGGATATCCATACCGCCTTGGCTTTTGCCGAAAAGTGCGCGGCGCATGTGATGTGGTTATGATCCAGAGTGAAGGCCAGGAAACCCAATTAGCTGAAGCGGAAAACGTACAAACTATAATTGAAGAAAAAGTAATGGAACCAGTTAGAACATTTGAACAAGCCCTGGAAGATCGTAGTAAGATCGAACGCCTGGAATACATGGTGCGCGAGCGCGATCGTAAAATAACGGAACTGGAAGATGAATTAGCTGCATGTTATAGCGAAATTCAAGATGCAGAAACTGGGCAAATGGCCGATGGAACGGTAAGCCTTATAAACCAAATTGCACCTTTATTGCCGGCCCTGGCCGATAAGTATTTTGAACTCCAGGAACGCAAGATCAATGCAATGAATGGCCAGCCAAAAGCGCAGCCGCAACCGCAACCACAAAACGAAGAATCTACTATATACGAGGATTATGGATTATAAACTGCATTATTTTAAAACGCATGTAGAACCGGCTTTAAAAGGCGCAAGCACGGCCCAGGACATGTTACAAGTATTATTAGATCATTACCATTTAGATGATCCATTAAAAACGATGACTCATTTAGCTTTTCGCCAGGGTTTACGATCGGCAATAACGATGCTAAACCCTGAACCGTTAAACCATGTATCGGATCTTAACTGAGCAGCGCAAAGCAGCAAAAAGATTAGGCGTAGTAATTAGGCCCAGCACATTAAAGAATAAAAAACTCGATGTGTATAAAAACGGCTTTAAAGTGGCCAGCATTGGCGATATTAGATACAACGATTATTGGATATATAAAAGACTAGAGAAACACGGCAAAGTAGAACCTGGAACGGCCAATGATCGCCGCCAGCTTTATAAGATCAGGCACATTCAGGAGTGCCAGGCAAAGGGAACGCCCGGTTTTTATGCATGTAAAATACTATGGTAAAGGCAAATTTTTTTAAAGCGATCGCGGCTGGTGTATTATTATTCCGGGTGATCCGTTACATAGGAAACCAAAAAAGACTGTTAGAAGCCTATGATTTTAATATACGCGAGCTGCGTTTATTAGGATTTGCTGGTGGTGAGTTAAAATTTAACCTGGTCTTTGATGTTGAAAATAGATCCGGCGCAGCGATAAAAGCTGGTTTGTTCGATTTTGATTGTTTTATTGATAGTATTAAAGTGGGCCGGGCGGTCAGTAATGACTTTATAGATATCCAGCCCTATTCTATAAGCCCGGTAAGCTTTGATGTTCGAGTACGCCCTAAAGATTTGGGTGCGCTAGGTCAAAAATTGTTAGATGCGATCGGTAATTTTGGTGGTATTCAAGTTCGCCTGGTCGGTCAGTTTAGTATTGAAACCTTACCAGGAATTTATAAAACAGTGCCGGTTGATTTTACCGATACGGCACAAAATTTACTTTTTAACGAATGAAAAAATCAGATGTAGACATAGGCAGCGTGGCTATTGCCGGTGCGATTGTTTTTGCCGTTTATAAGTTAAGCGGCTTATTTAACAAACAAGAAGCAAGTAGTAATTTAAATGTGCCAGGCGGTGGATCATTAACACAATTAGATGCAGATTTAATTGGTCAGCGTTTATATAATGCAATGAGCGGTTTTGGAACTGATGAAAGCACTTTGTTTGCTGAACTGGAAAATAGAACGGCGGCCCAACTGGTTGATATATATAATGCGTATGGAACGCCTTATTATTTTTTGTATGGTGGTGATCCGTATTTTGGTGCTCCGACCGATTTGTTCGGTTGGTTTAATGAAGAATTAAGCGGTAATGCCTTGCAACGCATGAAGCAAATATGGGCAAAAACAAATTTGACATGGACATAGAAAATTGCGATCCGAAAAACGTTTTTTTAAACCTTACAACTGGTGGTATTGAATGTTTGCCTGGTGTGTTAATTCCACCGGACGGTTATTCTCAATTAGCACCGGAAGTAACGGTCAAGCCTAAGCCCCAGTATTGGAAATATGCCCTGGGCGTATTGGCCATTTACTATTTAATAAAAAAATGAATTGGAAAACTGCGATTGTAATTGTGGCCGCTGCATTATTAATAACCAGGTCGGCACGAAAAAAAGGTATTATGCTAAGTAAAAATTTTTCCTTAGATGAATTTACGCGCAGCAAAACTGCAAACCAATTAGGAATAAGTAATAACCCTGGGCCGATTGAAATTGCAAATTTGCAAGCCCTGGTTACTAATGTTTTGCAGCCTTTGCGCGATGCCTTGAAATTACCGATCAATATAACCAGTGGTTATAGGTCAAAGATGTTAAACAAAGCAATTGGCGGTGCAACCTCGCCTATAAGCCAGCATACGAAAGGCGAAGCCGCAGACATTGTTAGCAGTAATAACGCACGAATGTTTAATTACATAAAAAATAATTTACCATTCGATCAACTTATATGGGAAGCTGGTAATGATAGCCAGCCGGATTGGGTACACGTTAGTTTTAGAATGAGCGGAAACCGTTACAAAGTATTAAGGTATTATCCTGGCCAGGGATATGAAGACATTTAACTATATTAGCACTATGGCGATAAAGAAAAAAACGGCAACTGGGCCAAAAGCAAAGCTGATGAAAAAAAACCTTACTCAGTTAAAGGCCCAGGCGAAGCGATTAAAGATCAAAGGCTTTTCTACAAAAAAGAAAGATGCCCTGGTCAAGTCTATAATGATGGCGGAAGCGAGAAAGCAGAAAAGTAAAGCACCTAAAAAATCAATGGGTGCTAGCGGAAGTATGAAGCGTATGGTAAAAAAACGCGGTGCGATGCCGGATCGTGTAATGAAAAAGCCATTACGCCCTAGTGTAAGAAAAACGCGCAAGCCTATGATGAGCGAATACAACGGCTGGAAAAATTATGAAACCTGGCTTGTCAATATGTATTTTGAGCAGTCGTTTCAACAAATAGTAGACGAAGCCGCTGAAACACCTGGCGGTTCGTATTTGCCGGAAGATGCGTACGAATTGGGTATTGTTTTTCGCGATTTGGTAAACGACGTGATTGAAGTTACTTTGCCCGATGATAATTTTGGTAGTTCATTATTTGTAAATGATTTAGTAAACCAGGCAATACGCGATGTAGACTTTACTGAAATAGCAAGACATTATACTGATTAATTATGCCTATGACAAAAACATATCTTAATAAAAAGACCGTGGCCCAGGTGCGCGGACTAGCTACAACGCGCGGTATTGCACTGGGTAAAAAAACAAAGCCGCAACTTATTAGCGCGATTATGAAATATGAAGCTAAAAAAGGAAAGGGCAAAGCGGTAGCAAAGCCAGCACCTAAAATTGCCTACGCTTATAAAAAAGCTGGTAATAAGTATATTTTAGCCGCAAAAAAATTAAGCCCCGGTAGCAAAACAACCGTAAAATTGGTTGGAATGCGCGATGTAAACAAATATGATAAGATGGCTAGA
>JAHZKM010000100.1 GCA_022600395.1 Pseudomonadota bacterium
AGTAATTGTAATACCTCGCCTTGGGCAATTTCATTAGTGGCTTTTGATAAAATTTGCATAATTTTCATTGAGTCTGGCTCAACCATCATCTCAAAAGCTCGTGAATACAGAAAATCACCTACCAAAACACTAGCAGCATTGCCCCAAACTTCATTGGCAGTATCTTTACCGCGACGCGTGGCTGATTCATCTACAATGTCATCGTGTAGCAGGGTGGCCGTATGAATGAGCTCGATAACGACCGCCATGAGGCGATGATGTTCGCCCTGATAGTTGGTTGCACGAGCGCATAAGAGAAGCAATAGTGGGCGCAGGCGTTTGCCGCCAGCGCTAATAATATAGCTACTCATTTGATTAATCAGGGCCACATTTGAACTTAGACGAGCATAAAGCAGGGCGTCAGTTTGTTCTAAGTCTTTTTTGAGCAGCGTCTGAATATCGTCAAAATTTTTCATGCAACTATTTTAATCCATTTGCTAGTAAATATACTTCTTTAGAGCGTGCCCTTGAGGCTTTTGGTTTACGGATAACAACTTTCTTAAAAGCTGCTCTGCAAGATTTGACGTATTCATCAAACCCACCACCTTGAAAAACTTTAATGAAAAAAGTGCCATTCGGCGTCAGGGTTTTAACAGCCATATCCAGCGCAAGCTCGCATAAATACATAGATTTGGGAATATCAACTGAGAGTTGTCCGCTCATATTGGGTGCCATATCACTCAGCACAACATCAATTTTTTTGCCAGTGGTTAGTTCTAGTAGTTCTTCATAAACTGATTCGTGTGTAAAGTCGCCACAGAGAAAATCAACCCCATCAATTGGTTCAATGTCTAAGATATCACTAGCAATAACTTGTCCGCTATTGCCAACCATGTTTATTGCGACTTGACTCCATCCACCTGGCGCTGCGCCTAAATCAAGAACGCGATCTCCAGGTTTGATAAATTTATCCTTATCAACAATTTCAGTCAGCGTGTAAACAGCGCGAGAGCGATAACCCTCTTTTTGAGCTTTTTTTACGTACTCATCGCTCAAGTGTTCACTCATCCAACGACCTGAAGAACTTTTTTTAGCCATAATCTTAAGCGATTGATTCACATTAATAAATCATAATATTATAGGAGAGTTAGGGGATAATAGTGTCTTTTTCGAATCATCCTCAAACGCATGAACACTAAACTTAGAAATATCGCCATTATTGCCCACGTTGATCACGGTAAAACTACCTTAGTTGATAAACTATTGGAGCAATCAGAAACATTTGATGAGCGCTTTGAGTCAACGGATCGTATGATGGATTCTAATGATCTTGAAAAAGAGCGTGGTATTACCATTTCCTCTAAGAATACAGCGATTAAATGGAAAGATTATCATATTAATATCGTTGACACCCCAGGACACGCCGATTTTGGTGGTGAGGTTGAGCGTGTATTGTCAATGGTTGATTCAGTATTGTTATTAGTAGATGCGCAAGAAGGTCCGATGCCACAAACGCGCTTTGTGACGAAAAAAGCCTTTGAGCAAGGCCTAAGTCCGATTGTGGTAATTAATAAGATTGATAAAGATGCCGCTAGACCTGATTGGGTTATTGACCAAGTGTTTGATTTGTTTGATCAGCTGGGTGCAACCGATGAGCAGCTTGACTTCCCAATTATTTATGCCTCAAGTATTAATGGTTATGCTACGCTAGAAGACGGTGTTCGCGAAGGCGATATGCTGCCAATGTTTGAAACAATTGTTGAAAAAGTAGCCGCACCAGAAGTAGATATTAATGCGCCATTGCAAATGCAAATAACTGCACTTGATTACTCATCATTTGTGGGCGCTATTGGTATTGGACGTATTACGCGTGGTACGATTAAAAAGAACCAACAAGTAGTTGTTGTTGGTGCTGACGGCGCTGAAAGAAAAGCCAAGATTGCCAACTTACAAGGATTTTTAGGCTTGGATAAGGTGGATATTGCCTCTTCTGAAGCAGGTAATATTGCTTGTATTACGGGTATTGAAGGTATTTCAATTTCTGATACTATTTGTGATCCAGAAACTGTTGAAGCATTACCACCACTTAGTGTTGATGAGCCGACAGTATCAATGGCATTTAGAGTTAATGATTCGCCATTTGCCGGGCAAGATGGCAAGTATATTACCTCTAGAAATATTCGTGATCGCCTTGATAAAGAACTTATTTACAACGTAGCGCTGCGCGTTGAAGACACGCAAGATCCTTCTGAATTTTTAGTCTCTGGTCGTGGTGAATTGCATTTATCGGTTCTAATTGAAACCATGCGTCGTGAAGGTTTTGAGCTAGCTGTAGGCCGCCCGCAAGTAATTCTTAGAGAAATTGATGGCGTTGTTTGCGAGCCGTTTGAAGATTTGAGTATTGATGTTGAGTCTCAGCATCAAGGGACAGTTATGGAAAAACTAGGTGAGCGTAAAGCAGAACTGACTAATATGGAGCCTGATGGTAATGGCCGTGTTAAGCTTGATTTTAATATTCCAGCACGTGGTTTAATTGGCTTTAGAACTGAGTTTTTAACAGCAACAACAGGTACTGGTTTAATGAATTCTACGTTTGATGAATACAAGCCGCAAAAACCAGGAGATATTGGTCAGCGTTCGAACGGCTCGCTAATTTCAATGAACCAAGGAAAAGCTGTTGCTTATGCTATCTTTAACTTGCAAAAGAGTGGTAAATTCTTTGTAGAGCATAACACAGAAGTTTATGAAGGTATGGTTGTAGGTATTCATGCACGTGATAAGGATTTAGTGATTAATGTCATGAAAGGCAAGCAGTTAACTAATGTTCGTGCTTCAGGTACAGATGAAGCAGTATCACTAACGCCAGCTATCAAGCTAGACCTCGAACAGGCTTTAGAGTTTATTGATGATGATGAGTTGGTAGAAGTTACGCCACATTTCACACGTATTCGTAAACGTTTATTAAAAGAAGTTGAGCGCAAACGCGCAAGATAATTTTTTTTTAATTACCCAGTTTTAAAAATTTAAATCTGGAGTATACTCTCGCAATATGGACGGTTTTCTTGATTTTTTAGTTAAACAGAAAAAGCTAGCATTGGTTTTTACCATCAGTGTTATTGCATTAGGATTATTCAGTCTTACTAACATACAGCGTGATCAATTTCCAGCAGTGGATTTTGAGATCGTCTCTATTGTGACTAGCTACCCAGGTGCCTCCCCAGAAGATGTTGAGCAAAACGTTACTAATGTTATTGAAGATGAACTAAGTAGCATATCCGGTATTGATAAGTTTACCTCTACTTCGAGAGCTGGCGCTTCTTCGATTATTGTTACATTATCTCAAGATATAGAGGATGTCTCCGAAGTCAAGCAAGAAATTCGAAATGCTGTTAATCGAATTAAATCATTACCAGAAGAGGTTACAAATCTTCCTCAAGTTGTTGACCGAAAAACTTCTCGAAAAAGTATTTTAAAAATTAGTATTGGTAGCGATCAATTAGACTATTCTCAGTTGAGAAATATCGTGGACAATTTGGTTAAATCTATCGAACTGATTGATGGAGTTTCACAAGTTGATAAGCAAGGCTATTTAGACAAAGAAATCCAGATCCAAATTAACCCAGAAAAGTTATATCAATACGAGCTTTCTTTACCTGAAGTGATGAACGCTATCAACCAAAGAAATCAGCGTTATACAGTTGGTAGTAATCATAATTTAGAATTTGAAAAGACTATTGTTGTTTTGTCTAAATTTGACGCTGCCAATGATGTGGGCGATGTTATTGTTAAGTCTAGCTTTGAGGGATTAGTAGTGAGGCTTAAAGACATTGCCGACATTAACATTGGCAATGTTGAAGAAGAAGACATAGTTAGAATTAACGGGGAAAAGGGCTTTGTATTACGAGTTAAAAAACAAGCTAATTCTGATGTAATCTCTACCGTGGATTTGGTTAAAAATCATATGGATAAAGCGATTAAAAAATACGATAACAAAATCGATGTTTTTTATTCTTCGGATCAGTCAAAATACGTTAGAAACCGTTTAGAAATTGTTATAAACAATGGATTGATTGGACTCGTTTTAGTGTTAGTAGTTTTAGGTGTATTTTTATCCTTTAAAACTGCTTTTTGGGTATCTGTAAGTTTGCCAGTGAGTTTGTTGGGTACGGTTGCATTGTTAGGTGCCACGGGAGAGACAATCAATTTAGTGTCTCTAGCAGCTATGATTTTAGTATTAGGAATCGTGGTTGATGATTCAATTATTGTTGCCGAAAGTATCCATTATTATAAGCAAACAGGATTAGATAAGTTTAAATCAGCAGCTTATGGATTTAAGCGCGTAATTATGCCAGTAGTTACTACTATTCTAACTACTATATTAGCCTTTTCGTCGATGTTTTTAATGGGCGGCACCATGGGGAAATTCATCTATGTCATTCCTTTAGTGGTTATCTTTGCTTTAATGTTGTCTTTTTTAGAGGTCTCATTAGCACTTCCTGCTCATTTAGCAGGAGTAAAAGAAAAGCCTGGTGAAAAAAAATGGTTTGTTTTTTTTGAAAATAAATTTGAAGTTTTCTTAACAAAAGTTTTAAAAATTCGTTATTTGGTTATTTCGATTTTTACTATCGTTTTGGTGTTTTCATTATATTTTGCTAGTTCGCATATGAAATTTTCTCTATTTCCTGCTGTTGGTGTTGACAATATTAATGCTCGTTTAACAATGCCTGTAGGTTCATCTTTGGTCAATACTGAGAAAAAAGCAAAACAGGTTGAAGCGTTAATTACTGAAGTGGTAGGAGATGATTTAATATCAATAACAACTGACGTTGGTAAATATTTTTCTCATAAGGCTTATTTTGCTATTGAGCTTATTCCTTCTTCTGCAAGGGTTTCCAGTTCAAAAATAATCTTAGATGCGCTAAAAGACAAGGCGAACAGTATTACAGATGTTGAGAAATTAAAGTTCTCAGTTAGGCGACCTGGGCCGCCTCAAGGTGAAGATGTTGAAATTAATTTAATAAGTCAAGAAGGTTTGGAAAATAAACGCGCCGCCGCTCGATTAGAAGAAATTTTACTCAGTCTAGATGGAGTTGATAATGTTCAGCGCGACGATGAACCAGGCAAAGAGCGTCTTGAAGTAAAGCTTGATTTTGAAAAAATGGCACGTCTTGATATTGATTTTTCTACTGTTAATCGTTACCTTCGCGCTGCATTCACAGGTATCGATGTCACTAGCATTCGTGAAGGGCAAAATGATATAAATTTTCGAATTTACTTAGGTAATTTGAAACAGTCTGAAGCTTTTATTAGATCATTAAAAGTGATTAATAAAAAAGGTAGAGTTGTCCCTTTAGCAAACTTCTCTAGTATTCGTCAGATTGTCGGCGAGCCTGATTTTAACCATTACAATGGCCTGAGATCTATTTTGCTAACTGCCAGTATTGATGATGAAAAAACCAGTACTAGTGAGGTAATGGAAGCCGCTTTCTCTCAACTTGAGATAGACAATAATTTTCCGTCAGTTAGAGCCATTTCAGAAGGTGGCGCTAAAGAAACTATGAAGTCTATGGAGAGTTTTAAGCAGGCATTTATCATTGCAGTTTTTGGTATATTTTTATTATTAGTGCTACTGTTTAATTCTTACACTCAGCCATTACTCATTCTAAGTGCTATTCCTTTCTCAGTGATTGGTGTTATTTGGGCGTTTTTCTTACACTCAGAGCCGCTTAGTTTTTTTGCTATTTTAGGTGTTTTGGCATTGGTTGGTGTAATTGTTAACGACTCATTAGTGCTAGTTTCACACTTAAATTATTTAAAGCAAAAGAGTCTTGAAAAAATGTCAATTCATCAATGGATTGTTAAGGGTGCAAGAGATAGGCTTCGCGCCGTCGTTCTGACAAGTCTTACAACGTTGGCAGGCATTATTCCTTTAGCGTATGGTATTGGTGGCACAGATTATATTTTGCAGCCGATGGCACTTGCATTAGGCTATGGATTGTTATTCGGAACACTAATGACATTAGTCTTACTTCCGTGCCTGTATTTAATCAATGTTGAATTTATTAATTGGTTTGAGAAATTCAAAAGCAAGCTAAAAAACTCTTAATTTAACGATTTTTATTTTTTGAAAATTTAGGTTTTTTTGAAAATTGTGTCTTTATTGAAGTATTTTTGCGCAAAAAATCCGAAATAAATCCGAATTTATGGCTAAAAAATCCTTTAAAACTCTTTTTTAGACTTTAAATCTTATTTTTGATGTTTTAATGGTACTTTTAAGCAAGAAAGACTGATTAAAAAAGAGCAATATTTAAAAATTTGACAAATATTCTTAGTAGTCTTATTTTTTATATTTTTGTCAGCTTTATTTGTTTTGTAACGCTTGGCGAATAAGTTCTTCAGTTGATAGCGTATCATTTTTAATAGCGTTGAGCATTTTTTCAGCCTCTTTTGTTTTAAAACCTAGTGCTTGAAGAGCCTGAGAGGCTTTTTGGGTGTTTGGGTTGATGTTAGCGCTGGCAGTAATCACTTGATAATTTGAGCCGTGCAATTCAAGTTTAGCTAAACGGTCTTTGAGCTCAACAATGAGTTTTTGCGCAGTTTTCTTGCCAATACCTGGGGTTTTAGCAAGAAGGGCGTCGTCCTCATTAGCAACTGCATTCATTAGTGATGCAATATTAAGGTGCGAAAGAATAGCTAGCGCTACTTTTGGACCAACCCCATTCACGCGTATCAGCTCTCTAAAGAGGATTTTTTCATCTTGAGAAATAAAGCCGTACAATGTTTGAGCATCTTCTTTAACATGAAAATGTGTATGAAGTGAGAGTTGTTCACTCTGCCCCATCTCATAAAAACTAGACATCGGACAAAGAATTTCATAGCCAATACCGCCGACTTCTAAAAGCACTTCTGGTGGATTTTTTTCTAAAATTTTTCCAGTTAATCGACCAATCATATTTTCTTATTTTTTTTCACACCCATGCCCAATAGTAGAATGAAATTAGTTTAACCAAGTATATTTTTGGAAATACTTTTTCTCAAATGTTTTTATCTCATCTTTGTATTGTAGCGTTAATCCAATGTCATCTAAGCCATTGATTAGGCGACGTTTACGCTCTGCATCGACTTCAAAAGAGTATTTTTTATCATTAGCATGAATACTTTGTGATTCAAGATCAATTGTTATCTCACCTTTAAAAGCGAACAATTCATCCAAAATGTCATTGCTTTGAACGATAGGCAAGATGCCATTTTTGAAACAATTGTTGTAAAAAATATCGGCAAAGCTTGGAGCGATAATCGCCTTAAAGCCATAATCTTCAAGTGCCCAAGGTGCGTGCTCTCTAGAAGAACCACAACCAAAATTTTCTCGAGCCAGAAGTATTTGTGCACCTTGATATTGAACTTGGTTAAGTACAAAGCCTTTGTTTAGTGGGCGCTTTGAATTATCCATGCCAACTTCTCCATGGTCTTCATAACGCCATTCATCAAATAAATTAGGGCCAAAACCCGAGCGTTTAATTGATTTTAAAAATTGCTTAGGAATAATAGCATCGGTATCAACATTTGCACGATCAAGTGGTACGGCAATTGATGTTAGAGTTTTAAAAGCTTGCATTATTCTACCTCCGAAAAATGACCGGCAATGGCACTCGCTGCCGCAATCGCAGGACTAACTAAATGAGTGAATGAACCTTGACCTTGACGACCCTCAAAGTTACGATTTGAGGTAGATGCACAGCGCTCGCCAGGCGCGAGTTTATCTGCATTCATTGCCAAACACATTGAGCAGCCTGCTTCACGCCATTCAAATCCTGCATCGATAAATATCTTATCCAGGCCTTCTGATTCTGCTTGTTTTTTAATTAGGCCAGAGCCAGGGACAACTATAGCTAGTTTGATATTGTCGGCCACATGTTTATCTTTAGCAACAGCAGCTGCTATACGTAAGTCCTCGATACGAGAGTTGGTACAAGAACCGATAAAAACCTTATCGATATTAACCGAATTAATCGGTGTATTAGCCTCTAGGTGAATATAGTTGAGTGCATTGCGAATACCTTCTGCTTTAACAGGGTCAGACTCTTGAGTAGGGTCTGGCGTAATTCCATCTATAGAAACAACCATCTCAGGAGAAGTGCCCCAAGTCACTTGTGATTTGATATCTTGTGCATCAATACTAACGATTTTATCAAAGTGCGCACCTGCGTCAGAATGTAGCGTGCTCCAATAGCTAAGAGCCTGCTCCCACTCATCGCCTGTTGGCGCCATCGGTCGGTCTTTAACATATTCAATAGTTTTGTCGTCGACCGCCACCATGCCTACACGAGCGCCTGCTTCAATGGCCATATTACAAAGAGTCATGCGACCTTCAATGCTTAAATTTTGAATAGTTGTCCCAGTAAATTCAATGGCAAAACCTGTACCACCTGCAGTGCCGATTTGACCAATAATATAGAGTGCTATATCTTTAGCACTGACATGAGTGTTTAAATCACCATTAACTTCAATTTTTAGATTTTTGGATTTAGCTTGCCATAAGCAGCCTGTTGCTAGAACATGCTCTACTTCTGAGGTGCCGATTCCAAAAGCCAATGCACCGAGTGCGCCATGAGTTGAGGTGTGTGAATCGCCACAAACAATACTCATGCCTGGTAAAGTAGCGCCTTGTTCAGGCCCGACCACGTGCACAATACCCTGACGAATGTCATTCATTTGAATTTCATTAATGCCAAACGTTTCACAGTTTTTGTCCAGTGTTTCGATTTGTAATTTAGAAATTGGATCCTGAATACCACTTACGCCACTTGAGCGCTCGGTTGTTGGTACGTTATGATCAGGTACGGCAATGCTGGCTTGTGTGCGCCATGGCTTTCTATTAGCTATTTCCAAACCTTCAAACGCTTGCGGAGAAGTCACCTCATGAATGAGTTGCCTGTCAATATAAATTAGTGCTGTACCCGCTTCCTCTCGCACCACGTGAGCGCTCATTAATTTGTCGTAAAGTGTTTGTGGCATAAATCGATTGAAACCTTGCTAAAATAGCTATTTTACATTTTCTTTATTCAGTATATGTGCGGTATTTGCGGACAATTAAGATTTGACAAT
>JAHZKM010000101.1 GCA_022600395.1 Pseudomonadota bacterium
AAAAAGCCGACAATTTTTTAAATTTTTTTATTTATATCTCATTAATTGGATTTAAAGTGATAATTTTTTCCAGATGTTCAGGTGATAAATGCGCGTAACGCATTGTCATTTTTAAATCAGTACGCCCTAAGGTTTTTTCAAGGTCAGAATATTTTCGCAAATCATCGTAAAGTGACTGTTAAATGAGTATCTAAAGATGTGCGTTAATTGATCTTTTGGTGTCTTTATATCAAAATCTTTAATTGCATTGCATGTAGTGGTTTGGTAAATTTTAAGTAAATTAACCAGTCTTATTGTATGAACTTTAAATAGGAAACTTTAAAGTGGCTACAGCGCCATTTTCCATAAAGCGATTTTTAAGGCTAACACTACCACCATGAAGACTCATTATCTTTTTAACAAATCTTAATCCTAAACCATTTCCACGCTTTCCAGTATCAGGTCTTGATGATGAGAAAAAGTGTCTGAATATCTGCTTTCTAGCATGTTCTGGAACGCCTTTGCCTTGGTCGAGAACTTGGATATTAACATGCGTATTAGATTCGCTAACCTTGATCGAAATAGTTGAGCCAATTGGTGTGAAATCAATAGCATTATCTATAATGTTAGATAGAGCTTGTTCGGCCAAAAGCTTTTCAGCATTAATGACAAATTCACGTTCAAGCGTGTATTCAACTTTAATGCTGCGACTAGCAATGTTGCCTTTACGACTTGGAGATTGTATAACGTCTTTAATTAAGTCTTTAGCGTTAATTTTTTCAACATTCTCAAGCTTGTCTCTACGTTCAATTCGAGATAGATTGAGTAGGCGATTGACTAATAAGTCCATTTTTTTGTTAGCATCAAGAATGTTCTTAATAAAACGCTCACGCTGAGAATTGTCCATTGGCATTAATAAATTTTCAGCAGTAGCTCTAATGCCAGTAATTGGCGTTCTTAGTTCATGAGCCATGGTATTAATGTATTCTTCTACATACTCCCGACCCTCGAGATCAACACGCAGCTTCTCGATTGCTTTAGATAGCTCTGCAAACTCTACTTGACGAATTTTAGGGGCAACAGCATTCTCACCTTTGGAGAGGGCGGTGGTGTATTTGACTAATTTTCGAGTGCTACGAGTTACAAAAACGCTAACTCCAGCGCCAAACAACAATGAAACTAATAAAATGTATATTGCATAGGTGTTTATTTGATCTTTTTGGGTGAGAACATAAGGCTTTAAGTCAGCTACTGACTTAATGACAGTTAGAGATCCAAATATTTGATTGTTATGATAGATAGGAGCAGCAACATGGTGTGCTTTTTGATCTGCTGTCGGCTCTAATATATTGGCATCATAGGCGCTAGATCTAGCGCCGTATTCTCCTTTTAATGTTAAAAATACATCTCGCCATTGCGAATAATCTTTGCCTTCAACTTCTCCTTTAGAGTCGTAAATAACAATGCCATCTTTGTTGGTTATATAAATTTGAAGGTTAGGCTTTTTCTTATTGATTGAATAGATAGTTGCATTCACCTCGCGATCGAGATAGGCTGACATTATGTTGCTAATTTTGTCGGTACTAATCTCATTATTATGGATATTGTTTGATACCATTTGGGCTAATAAATTAGCCGAATCAATCATGATTTCTTCAGCTGCCTGATCAATTCCGTTTGTAATTCTAAATGCAACCTTGTCAGCAACAAGCCAAACAATACTACTAGTAACAATAAAATAAGCTATAAACAGCTTGACGCCAATAGTTAGCTTCATAGTGTTAGCGAGTATCCTAATCCACGATGATTTTTAATATACTCATGATCAATATCAGCTTTTTTAATGGCTTTTCTAATAGATCTAATATGGGTAATAATAGTATCTTCGCTAGACCCCCTTGGTCTATCATGCATGATGTTCAGTAACTGCTCTTTAGAGTGGATTTGGTTTGGATTATTAATTAAATATGACAGTATCTTGCACTCAGCATTGGTAAGTTCTAATACTTGCTTATGGAGTGATATTTGGTGCAGGTCTTTATTGATTTCAAAGATTTGTTCTGAAGAAGATTTTGAGATTTTTTTAGGCGTTTCAGGCTGGATATTGGCATGCCTTAGTTGTGTACGAATCCTAGCAATTAATACACGAGGGTTAAACGGCTTAGTGACATAATCATCTGCACCTAAACCCTCAAGGCCTAAAACAATATCCTCATCCGCATCTCTTGCAGTAGTAATAATAACAGGCACCTCAGAAGTGTTTCTAATCTTACGAAGCACGTCAAAACCACTGATATCTGGCAGGCCAATATCTAACAAAACCAAGTCAAAATCAATCTTTTTTACCAGTTTAAGCGCATCACTTCCCATCTCACACCAATCAACTGCAAACGAATCTTTCTCAAGTGTAAAAATAACGCTTTCGGCAATAATTTTATCGTCTTCAACTAGGAGAATTTTTGGCATGTTTAGAAGATTTTTTGTTAATAGAATTGCGTATTGTAAATGATAAACAAGTGGTCTAAAAGTAGCTTTATTAAAACTTCATTAATTCTTCATTTTTAAATCATTATAGGTTTATTTTTAAGCTTTAAACTGTGCTTATTGTTTTTAGTTAATTGGATCATGGATATGCGCAAAACTCTCCTCCTCGTTATGTTGTTGTCAACAGGTGTTTTGGCTGAGTCTACTGTTTATGTAGGCGACAAGGTTCAAATACCAATGCGATCTGATGATGTTATTGCTAAAGACAATATTATTGATTATCTTAATATTAACACCCAACTAACCTTGATTAAAAAACAAGCTAATGGTTGGAGTCATATTAAGCATGAAGGGAAGGAAGGTTTTATTATTTCAAGGTATCTAGTAGATAAAGAGCCAGTTAATTATTTAGCTAAAAAACTGCAAGATCAGGTCGATAGTTTGCAAAAAACTGGACTTAATAGAAGTAATGAAATTGATAACTTAACCCTTGAAATTGACGCTCAAAAAACTGAAATTTCACGTCTTAATACTCAAATTCTTAATCATAACTCTCAGTCTTTAGAATTTAGTAAATTACAAAATAAGTTGCTAAATTTAGATAAAAATAACACTGATTTAGAAACTCAAGTTGCCATATTAAAATCGGCAAATAGTTCACTACACACAACAGATTTTCTAACTATTATCAGCGCTATTACTTTATTTTTAGGATTCGGCATTAGCGCAGCTGTTAGTAGAGCGAACAGTAACAGAGATAGGAAAATATACAAACTATAGAATTTTTACGAACCTCGTCCAACTATTACTCCCCCCTTGTTAATAGTTGAGGTAACTACTACTGTCAAGGGTTAATCCTCTTTCCATTGATGGTAGTTCTTTATTTAAGGAATATTATGAGAGAAATTATCAAACAAAGGCATTGGTCACAATCAAATGTATTTCCAGTATTTAAGCTAAGCGCACCGGCTCATAATCAAGAGTTTGTTGTGTTGGAAGGAGATAGCGATAATACATTATTATTTGGCCCTGGACGATCATCTGATAGCTACCTGCCAGGTGATTGTGGCACAGTTGCGATTCATGCCCATCATCATTTTACATTCTTGAAAAATATAAATCTTAACGATCAGCTTGTCCTGAGTGATCAGATGGGTATGGAGTACCAATACTGCGTACTTGACATTAGCATTGTGGATTTATCAAAAGATAAAATTAAAATATCAACTATTGATGAACTGAAGCTGATCACACCTTGGCCATTTGACGGGTTTACCAAAGACAACACATTGCGTTATATTGTTACTGCTAGAAAATATGAAACCTATCAAAATTAAATCAAATAAGGCGTTTAAGCTATACAGAATGATGGATATGGATATCACTGAACAGCAATTGAGAAAAGCTCGAGATTGGTATGAGAGTGCTAATAAAACCATTAAGCAAGCTAAACATAACAATGCTTAGCGAGTCACAAGTCAATACAATTATGAAAGATATATTTTTAATCAAAAGAGCTAGAAAATTAATGCAACAAACAAGACCGTTGCCCATAGATACAGTTATGCAGCTTAATATTCTTGAAAGACAATTAAGGGTGCCATCTAAGGAGTTTGACGAATTCTTTGAGGTAGCTATCTAGGATATGAATATTGCCAATTCTTGGTAATTATTACATGGTATTTTTTTAGTCACTATTTAACAAATAGTTCGTAACGGTCTTTATAATTAGCTCACCAAATAACAAG